>NZ_JTLA01000083.1:0-12360 GCF_000799055.1 Ensifer sp. ZNC0028 | reverse complement strand
CCCCTCACTGTCCTGCCGGACATCTCTCCCCGCAGGCGGGGAGAGAGCCGCTGGGCGCCCCTTGGGTGCCAGATCGCAGGTGTTAATTCATCTTCGCTGCGATCGACCCTCGCGCCTGAGGTCTCCCCGCAAGCGGCGAGAGAGCCGCTGGGCGCACGCTCCACGGACAGACCTCAACGTCAGGAGCAATCTGAGCCTTCACGTGGGCGAAACGGTCGCCGCTTGTCCCTTCTCCCCGTCATGACGGGGAGAAGGTGCCGGCAGGCGGATGAGGGGCACGCCCTCGCCGCGGGGGCTTCCTCAGCTCATTTCCCGGAACCGCTGAGCCCCTTGGCCAGCCGCACCAGATTGACGAATTCGCCGCGATAGCCGAACGGATCGGTGCCCTTGGCGGCTACGGCGAGATCGATGACTGAGTCATAGGAATAGTCAGCGAGCGCCGTCACCCCTGCAAGCTTCTGCCCGAAGGCGGCCACTGCCACCGAGAAGCGCACATCAGTGGACGCCTCGGCGAGCGACGGCACCGCATTGGCCTCGGTTACCGGCGTGGTGATCAGCTCGCTCGCATCACCATCCGGCTTCTTGTAGCGGATCTTCAGGAAGGCGAGTTCGCCGCTGCTTGCGCTCGCCTCTGCCGCCGGCTTTTCCGTCGTCGCATAGCGCAGGTCGTCGTTGAGCACCGCCGGGCTGCCCTTCGGCGTCACCTCGTAGATCGCCGTCACGCTGTGGCCGGAACCGATGTCACCGGCGTCCACCTTGTCGTTGTTGAAGTCCTCGCGCTTCAAGGCACGCGTCTCGTAGCCGATCAGCCGGTACTCGGCAATCGCCGCCGGATTGAACTCCACCTGCAGCTTGACGTCCTTGGCGATCGGGAACAGCGAAGACCCCGCCTCCTCCACCAGCGTCTTCTGCGCCTCGGCAAGTGTGTCGATATAGGCGGCCGTGCCGTTGCCGTTCTGGGCGATCGTCTGCATCAGTGCGTCGTTGTAGTTGCCGCGGCCGAAACCCAGCACGGACAGGAAGATGCCGCTCTTGCGCTTGTCCTCGATCAGCCGTTTCAGGTCCTCGTCGCTTGACGGGCCGATATTGAAGTCGCCATCCGTCGCCAGCATGATGCGGTTGACCCCGCCCTTGACGAAGGCTTTTTCGGCAAGCCCGTAGGCCGCGTCGATCCCTTCCGCGCCGGCGGTCGAGCCGCCCGGCTGCAAGGTATCGATGGCTGCAAGGATCTTCGCCTTGTCCTTGACTGCCGTCGGCTCGAGCACCGTCCCGGCGTTGCCTGCGTAAGTGACGATCGAGACCGTATCCTCGGGCTTCAATTTCTCGACCAGCAGCCGGAAGGCGCCTTTCAAGAGCGGCAGCTTGTCGGGCTCGTCCATCGAGCCGGACACGTCGATCAGGAAGACGAGGTTCGCCTTCGGCGCTTCCGCCGGCACGACGTCGTAACCCTTGATCGCCACATGCATCAGCCGCGTGCCACCATTCCAGGGCGTCGGCGTCAGCGTCACCGTCGCCTTGAAGGGTTCGGCAGCGCTTGCCGGCCGAGGCCAGTCATAGGGGAAGTAGTTGACCATCTCCTCGACCCGCACGGCGTCGCGCTCGGGCACCTGCCCTTCCATCAACGAACGGCGCACAAAGGCATAGGATGCCGTGTCGACGTCGACCGAGAAGGTCGAGACCGGATCGGTCGCAACGCTCTTCACCGGATTGGCGTCGGCCTTGCCGAAGCGCTCGCGGTTTTCCTGGGGTGCGGCGACCAGCTCCTCCTGAACCACGGGGGCTGGCAGGTATGTCATCTGCGGCTGCGCACCGCCGACGGCCGAGAGCGGCGCGACGCTGTCGCGTGCAACACTGTTGGCCATCGCATCGGCCTGCGCAGCAGGTGCCGCAGCTTCGCTTTCGGCCTCTACGGTCGCTGGCGCCTCCACGGTTTTCGCTTCCTGCTGGCGCGCACGTTCTTCGGCAGCCGCCTTCTTGGCCGCCATCTGCGGCTCCGGCTTCTGGCGCTCCGTTTCCTTCTTCGCCTCGTCCTTCAGCGCGATTTCCTGCGCGCGTTCGCCGAAGGGCGCACCGTCGCGTGTCAGTTCCAGCGTCAGGAAGGCGGCGGCGGGCACGACGAGAAGGGTTGCCAGCGCCGATCCTGCAAGCAGTTTCCGGTTCATGATAGGGCTCCATATCCGGTTGAAGATGGAGCTTTGACGAACCGGCCGAACCGATCCTTGGGTGGCATTCGAATTTTCTTCGGCTTCGTCGAAGGCCTGCATGGCCAAGGCAAGCGCACGGGCGCGCGCTTCCGGCGAAGCCTTCGGCGGATTGATCCGGCCAAGCTTTTCGAAATCGTCGCTCATGGTCACACTGCCTCCTTGCCGAGCAATGTCTTCAGGCGCTTGCGCGCCTCGTGCACATGCCAGGAAATCGTTGCCTCCGAACAGCCGAGCACGTCGGCCGCGGCCGCATGGCTCAAGCCTTCGGCATAAACGAGCAGCACCGCATCGCACTGCTTCTCCGGCAGCTCCCGGACCGCGGTCCAGAGCGCCTCGCGCTGTTCCTCGTCGGGATCCTCAAGGCGTGCTGCCGTCGCTTGCTCGCTGGCATAGGCCTGCATGCGGCTGTTATCGCGCACCTGCCGCCGCCGATGGTCGCGCGCGGCGTTCAGCGTCAGCGTATAAAGCCAGGTGCGAAACCGGCTGGTACCGCGAAAGCCGCGAATGGCCGCCCCCAGTCGCAGGCAGACATCCTGGGCGATGTCCTCCGCGTCCGAGACATTGCCCGACCAGCGCCAGGCGACCGCATGGACAAAATCATAGTGTCGCTCGACCAGCTGGCCGAAAGCCTGCCGGTCTCCCCCTACCGCCTTTTCGACGAGTTCAGCGTCCAAATCCGTGCCCGCCCTCACCTCATTTGAACCTTAGACGTTGGAGGTCGATCATTCCTTGGGTCAAAAACAAAAAAATCTTCGAGCGAGCGAAAAATCCCGCTCCGCCATTCGCTTGAACGGCGATCAGCGTGGAAATTTTCCGACGACGGCGATGATCGGGCCCATGGGAAACAGCCGATCGTGGCGGTTGATATCAGGCGCATAGACGCTCGAAATCGTGCCGTCGAGAAAGAGCGCATTGGGACAATCCAATGTATCGCGAAACAGCGTCGCGAAATCGTGGAACCGCACCGGGCGCTTCGAGACGACGAAAACCACCTCGCCCTCGCTCGTCACGCCGACGCCGTTGCGGGTCTTGTAACTGGTGCTGTCGGGCAGGAAGCGCGGATGCAGCTTTCCGTCGATAACCAGCATCGGCCCGGATTGCGTGGCAAACCGCGGTGTAAGCTGGGCATCGCGATAGGCATCCGCCGCCATCACCCCCGCCTTGCCGTCACCGACAAAAAACACCCCGTTCGGCAGCAGGTGGAAATTGCCCCAGCCGGAATTGGTGTTCAGCGGCGCCTGCTCGCGCCCCTCTTCGATATGCAGGCCGACCGGCGACAGATCGTCGTGATACATGCCGCCGTTCATGGCGAAGCTCATATATTCTTCGCGATGGCGCAGTTCGAGCGACAGCGCCCGGAACGAGCGGAAGGGCACGCCGGCCTGATCCTTGTTGTAGAGGCGGATATCGCTCGTTGCCGGGTCGAAGCTGCAGGCGAAATAGTCCTGACCAAGATGGCTGACATCGCGGCAGGCACCGAGCGCAGGCCCGGCAAGACCGGCCGACAGAACGGCACCGACGAGAAAGGGTTTTGGAAAAAGCGGCATGGCGAAAGGTCCAATCGAATCAGCCACCAAGCATGCCTGAGATTGCGGCGGTTCTGGCGCAACGGCGATCCGGCATTCCATCAAGCGCTTGCCGGTCGTCAGATCGCAGAAAGGCGTTCCTTAAGCGGGCGATCATCCCAAACCTGAAACTACACGAAAGTCGCTATCAGCCTGGTTCAACGGATGGGTCGTTGCAGCTGTCGGGGGTAGTCTCATCGAAACCTGCGGCCCTCGGGGGCAAAGTGACTAAAAGAACAATGCGGAATTCCACCGCTCATTCAAAAACCGTTGTAAGATCGGGTCGGAATGAAAATTTTATTGGAGAGTAAGGAAGTATTCGGGAAAATGGCTGGGTAGGATCTCGGGATATCGGGACGCGAAATCCTATATTTCTGAGCACGACCAAAGCTGTTGATCCCTCTACTCCAATGCTGAAAGGTTCGCTCCAATAGCTCTTTTCGTCTTCCTTAAATTCCGCTCTCGGTTCTCCAGTGAGCATTATCTGGCAATTCAGCGGCACATCCGGCAAAAATGTGTTCGGAGAGAAGAACTGTCGCCGGCACAACAATCCCGCAGGAGACAGGGCGACTTGATAGCCAAACTTCCGAAACAATGCGAGATAGCCAACAGAATACAGCGCTACTTGATGTCTTGTGTTAACCGTAGTTGTTCGAAAGTTAATGCGAAGCAATTCTTTAAGGAAGGGGTCAAAATGTTTTCCTTTCCAACTGTTGCAGCCGTGGCCAGGCACCTTCCTTCCTTTGTAGATGAGCGGCTTCCTGCACAGTAGGGTCAGGCCGCTACGCTCATTCTGAGACACGGCTTGGCGCGCATCGGCAGGATCGCATGCGACGGCCTGTTTGGGCACAATGTGCTCTATTGAAAACTCATCGTATTTGATTGCTCGGCAACAGGCCGGGCATAGAAGAAGATCAGAGTCAGCAAACCAAGGCACCAGCGATTTCAGATCCTCCCGCAAACGATGCCAGAGGAGTTCCTTTTGAGCGGGTAAATCAATGTGCTTCATGAATGCCCTATTTCCCAAAGCATACGACGAGAGATTCGCATGCACTTAAAGGTAGGATATTTGAGCACACCTCAATTTTAAAGCTAGCTTCCAGCAATGCCCCCCATCGCAATCACGAGCCCGTAGCAGCCGGCGGCAGCCGCGAGCCCGAAGATCACGCAAAGACAGGCAAAGCCACCGACGCCCGCAAGCAGGTATGACTTGGCGTCGCGGTTGAGCACATCCTGCGACAGCGAAAGCAGCAGCCGCTTTTCCCTGAGCGTCGTCGCGAGCTTTACCGCATGGCGCTTCGCTTCCCTCTGCACCTCGCCGTAATTGTTGCCGATCGCGAGGAAGGTAAGGAACAGACCAAGCGCGCTGACGGTGAGCGCAAATTTCCTGAGGATGTCGATCGCATCTGGCAGAAGATCGCCGGCAAAGACCGAACGGTCGACCAGTGCATCGAAGCCGGTGATGCAGGCGGCAATGACGGCCGCGTGGCCGGCGCCGATCGCCAGAAGGCGCTTGAAAGCGTCCTCCAGAACCTGGCTGTTGGCCGCGTGAATGCTGTCAAGCCGAGATATCTGCGCCTGCACGTCCTCGCGCGACAGGTGCGGAGGATAGTTGCTCACGGATACGACTGGGCTACCTCTCATACGATGGACTCCAACGCCACGCCGTCCAGATCGTTATAAATTCGATAATATTACCTTTCCACGACACCTCCAATTTTAGTCATTTTGGAGATTTGCACCATCTTTGCGCGCCAGAGTGGAGACCGGCGCTCACACTTCAAGCGCAGACATATGGAAGCGCAACTGCTCGGGCGGGTAGCGATACCGGCCGCCGACGGGACAGACCGCCCGGGAGATGCAGCCGCTTGTGAGGCAACCGGCCCTGCCCGCATCCGTGCGCAGATGGCTGCGACAGAGCCCGACATCGAAGCGTTCCTCGGCGACCGCGCCCACCGGACAGGCTGAGATGCAGGGCTTTCCTAAGCAGTTGTCGCAGGGATGCTCTGTCGCGCGCTCACCTGTTTCTGCAAGAGGCATACGGAAGGCGAGCGCGCCGCGATAGCCGTGCCAAAGGCCGTATCGCGTATGGATGAGGATGCCCAATGGCGACGGCTTCAGACCCTCGGCCCGCATCGCCCATTGCTGGAACGGCTGCCACGGCGGGTCGGACGGGAAATAGGCGGTCGCACCGCAGGCTGCGGCGATCGGCTGGATCACCGCCTTCGACCACGTGTCCAGAGGATCGGCACCGCCGCGATCGGAGAGACCATCCCGCCAGGCACTGAAGGGCTGCCACAGCGAGCCGCCGATATTGCCGATCAGCACCACGCTTGCCGCCGGACGGCCATCGGAAAGCAGCGGCGCAGCCTCACCGGAGGCGAAGTTCACGGTTCCGCGCAAAAAAAGACCGTGCGGCGCGAGCGCCGCACGGATCGTTTCGAGTGTCTTGTCCGCATTTGCGGAAGGCGCCGTCATTTCGGTTTCGGCCCCTGATGTTCGTAATGCGGGCGCCAGACCTCCTTCTGGATCATGTCGGCCACCTGCGCCGCGCCGCCTTGCTCCCTGGCTCGCTCGGGACCCTTTCAGGTGAAAGCGTCGGGCATCGAGTTCTTGCGGCTCTCGATGAAGGCCTTGAGCTTTTCGTCGATCTCAGGATCGAGGTAAGGCGCCTCGTAATGTTCCAGCCAGCTGCGGCACAGCGCATTGGCGCGCTGCTCGATGCGCTTTTCGCCTTCCACTTCCCACTGCTCGAAGGAGTTGTTGTCGGCGAGCGGCGAACGGTAGAAGGCCGTCTGGAAATTGGCCTGGGTATGGGCGCAGCCGAGATAGTGGCTGCCCGGGCCGACTTCGCGGATCGCGTCCAGCGCCTGGGCGTTTTCCGAAAGATCCACGCCTTCGGCCATCTTCTGCATCATGCCGAGCTGGTCCTGGTCGATCATGAACTTCTCGTAGGACGAGATCAGACCGCCTTCGAGCCAGCCTGCCGCATGCAGCACGAAATTGGTGCCAGCAAGAAGCGTCATGTTCAGCGTGTTGGCCGATTCGTGCGCGGCTTGAGCATCCGGCACCTTGGAGCCGCAGAGCGAACCGCCGGTCCGGAAGGGAAGCTTGAGGCGACGGGCGAGCTGGGCCGCCCCATAGGAAACCAGCGACGGCTCCGGCGTGCCGAAGGTCGGCGCACCCGACTGCATCGAGATCGACGCGGCAAAGGTGCCGAACAGCACCGGCGCGCCCTTGCGGATGAGCTGGGTGAAGGAGGCACCGGCGAGAACTTCAGCGAGAATCTGCGTCAAGGTGCCTGCGACCGTCACCGGGCTCATGGCGCCGGAGAGAATGAAGGGCGAAAGCACGCAGGCCTGGTTGTGGCGGGCATAGACCTTGAGTGCGCCCACCATGGTCTCGTCGAAGACCATCGGCGAGTTGGCGTTGATGAGGTTGAGCGTCACGCAGTTGTTTTCGACGAACTCGTCGCCAAAGACGATCTTCGCCATGGCGATCGTGTCTTCGGCGCGTTCCGGCGCCGTCACCGAGCCCATGAAGGGTTTGTCGGAATATTTGATGTGGCTGTAGACCATATCGAGGTGACGCTTGTTCACCGGAATGTCCACGGGCTCGCAGACGGTGCCGCCGGACGAATGCATCGATGGCGCCATATAGGCGAGCTTCACAAAATTGCGGAAATCCTCGATCGTCGCATAGCGCCGCACACCTTCAAGGTCACGCACGAAGGGCGGGCCGTAGACCGGCGCGAAGATCGTCGCCTTGCCGCCGACCTTCGCGCTGCGCTCGGGGTTGCGGGCATGCCAGGTGAATTCGGAAGGTGCCGTCTTCAGGAGTTCGCGGCAAAGACCTTTCGGAAAATGCACGCGCTGGCCGCGCACGTCGGCGCCGGCCTGCTTCCAGAGTTCGAGCGCCTCGGCGTCGTCACGGAATTCGATGCCGATTTCCTCAAGGATGGTGTCGGCATTGCGCTCGATCAGTTGCAGGCCTTCCTCGTCGAGCACCTCGTATTCGCGAATCTTGCGCTGGATATAGGGCAGAGACGGCCCTGGGCCGCCGCCGGTGCGCGACGCACGCCTTGCCGCTGCTCCCCGTCCCTCGCCGCGTGCGCGCCGACCGCCACCTTCAACCGCGCCCTGATCTGTCACGTCGCTCATTCGCTTTTCCTCTCCCGCGCATCACTTTTTGCGCCTTCAAGCATCAATTTGCCCTAATGCTACCAAGCATCGGGGGCCTTGCGGGTCTCAATGCGCCAAGGCGTGGCGCAACTCGAACACTGCCGAGCGGCGACAAGCGGGCGCAAAAACCGCGTGGCGCGAATATATTGTTTTTGTTAAGAATATACAGGCGGCAAAAGAAGCCGGCCTCCCGTCGCTTTTTGTCATATGCGACGTCGCTTTCGAAAACAGATTTTTAGACATCGACCGCTATGGATTGATGGACGCGTCCGAAAATTTCGCGCGACCGTGCCAGGAACCGAGGAACCCCAATATGGCAGACGATGAAATCATTCTCGAGGACCTTTCCGACGAAGAACTCGTGCAGCAGATGCACGACGACCTCTATGACGGCCTGAAGGAGGAAATCGAGGACGGGACCAACATCCTGCTCAAGCGCGGCTGGACGCCCTATGATGTCCTGACCCAGGCGCTGGTCGAAGGCATGCGCATCGTCGGCATCGACTTCCGCGACGGCATCCTGTTCGTGCCGGAAGTGCTGCTCTCGGCCAACGCCATGAAGGCCGGCATGACCATCCTGCGCCCGCTGCTCGCCGAAACCGGCGCGCCGAAGCTCGGCAAGATGGTGATCGGCACCGTCAAGGGCGACATTCACGACATCGGCAAGAACCTCGTCGGCATGATGATGGAAGGTGCGGGCTTCGACGTGGTCGACCTCGGCATCAACAACCCGGTCGAAAACTATCTCGAAGCCATCGAGCGCGAGCAGCCGGACATTCTCGGCATGTCGGCGCTTCTGACGACCACCATGCCCTACATGAAGGTCGTCATCGACACGCTGAAGGAAAAGGGCCTGCGCGACGATTACGTCGTTCTCGTCGGCGGCGCGCCGCTCAACGAGGAATTCGGCAAGGCCGTCGGCGCCGACGCCTATTGCCGCGATGCGGCGATCGCCGTCGAAACCGCCAAGGACTTCATGAAGCGCAAGCACAACCGCCTGGCCGGCTGAGCTTCGGACGATCCGAAATGACAAAGCCGGCCGCAGAGATGACACCGCGGCCGGCTTTTTAATGTCCGGCAGGCCCGCTGCCCAGGCGCAATGCACCCTATCCGCTCATCGTTTCACCGAAACCTGGAACGGACATGCGCTGGGAAGCGGCGCTCTTCGAGGCAGCGTTAATTGACGGAGTGTGCGACCTTCTTGCCGGCCGCCTGTGTCGCGTTCACCGTGTTTGCGGTATCCTGCCCGATGCCGCGAATGGTGTTGCCGCAGGCAGTGAGCGTAGAGAGGGCGACGAGGACGGCGCCGACGATCGCAAGGGTCTTTACTGTCATGGTCAGGTTCCTTCCCGTTGAGAGCCAAGTGGAATCAAGATGGAAAAAATATCGCCGCCAATAGAACGTGCACAACCTAAAAAAGTTCACGTGATCGGTTGCGGCGCCATCGCCCGCGAAATCCTCGCGATCTGCGAGGCGAACGGGCTCGCCCATATCGACCTCAACTGTCTGCCCGCCATCTGGCACAACACCCCCGACAAGATCACGCCGGGCATTCGTGACGCCATCGCCAAGGCCCGGGCGCAAGGGTTTGAGCGCATCTTCGTCGCCTATGCCGACTGCGGCACAGGCGGCCAGCTGGACCGGCTGCTGCAGGAAGAAAAGGTCGAGCGTATCCCCGGCCCGCACTGTTATTCCTTCTTTGCCGGCAACGACGATTTCGCCCGCCGCTGGGACGACGACATCACCGCGTTCTTCCTCACCGACTTCCTCGCCCGCCAATTCGAAGCCTTCGTCATCGAACCGCTCGGCCTCGACCGGCACCCGGAACTCCGGGACATGTATTTCGGCCATTACCGCAAGCTGGTCTATCTCTCGCAGCAGGAAGACGCGGGCTTGCAGGAGAAGGCCAAGAAGGCGGCCGAACGACTGGGCCTCGAATACGAATACCGCTTCACCGGCTATGGCGACCTGACGACGTCGCTTCTGAAGGCGTGAATTAGCGACATCATCAATTTGAAATCGCAGGCCCGAAACAGAGACTTTACGCTGCCCTCCATATAGGGTACCCCCCTATATCATATGGGAGACATCGACATGGGCAATCACGAGCACGACCATCATCACCACCACGCTCACCACGGGCATTCGCATGACGAGGCGCGCGTGCTTGCGGCCAGCCATGATCATGTATTCCTCGGCGGCGATCATGAGCGGAACGAGCGGCGGACGTGGATCGTCATCGCGGTCACCGCAACGATGATGGTGGTCGAGATCACCGCCGGACAGGTCTTCGGGTCGATGGCGCTGGTTGCCGACGGCTGGCACATGTCCACCCATGCGGCCGCGATGCTGATCGCAGCGCTTGCCTATCTCTATGCGCGCAAGCACGCGAACAACCGCCGCTTCACCTTCGGCACCGGGAAGCTCGGTGATCTCGCGGGCTTCTCCAGCGCTATCGTGCTGGCGCTGATCGCGCTTCTGATCGGCTGGGAAAGCCTGCGCCGCCTCGGTTCTCCAGTCACGATCGATTTCCGCGAGGCGATCCTCGTTGCCGTTGCCGGCCTCATCGTCAACCTCGTCTGCGCCTGGCTCCTGAAGGACGACCACGGCCATCACCACCACGATCACCATGGGCATCATCATGGGCACCAGGCGCATCAAGGCGGCCAGGATCGCAACCTGCGCGCCGCCTATCTGCACGTTCTCGCCGACGCGCTGACCTCGGTTCTCGCCATTGTCGCCCTTGGCCTCGGTGCGATCTACGGCTGGCTATGGCTCGATCCCGCCATGGGCATCGTCGGCGCGATCGTCATTGCCCGCTGGTCCTTCGGCCTCATCCGCGACACCGGCGCGACCCTGCTCGACTACATCCCCGAAGGCGAGGATCTGCCGGAAGAGATCGGCGAGATCGTTGCCAGGGAAGATGCCGAAATCGTCGATCTGCACATCTGGCAACTCGGGCCCGGCCACCACGGCGCGATCGTCTCGATCGTCGCCGACAATCCGCGGGCGCCGTCCTATTATCGCGAGAAGCTTGCCGCCATCCACGATTTGTCGCATGTGACCGTCGAGGTGGAACCAAGGGCCGCATAGCGCCCGAAACCGGAGTATCCGATGACCCATACGATCCGCGAGAAGCAGAAACTCATCAACCGGGTCCGCCGCCTGCGCGGCCAGATGGAGGCGGTCGAGCGGATGCTGGAGGAAGAAAAGGGTTGCGCCGAGGTGATGCAGGTGATTGCCGGCATTCGCGGCGCGGTCAACGGGCTGATGGCGGAGGTCGTCGAAGATCATATCCACATGCATCTGGCCGCAGCCGACCTGTCGCAGAAGGACAGGGATGAAGCGGCAGCCGAACTGGTGGACGTGGTGCGCGCCTATATGAAATAGACGCACAGACTGGTCGAACCAACGCAATTTCAGGCAACAGGAACTTCCATGAAACTCGGCTTTATCGGCACCGGCGCCCTCTCCTCGGCGATCGTCACCGGCCTCAAGACGCTTGAGGGCGACACCACCTCGGTCGTGCTATCGCCCCGCAACGAAGAGATCGCCTCCGGCCTTGCCGCCCGATTTGCCGATGTGCGGGTTGCCAAGGACAACCAGGCGGTGCTCGACCAATGCGACACGGTCATGCTCGGCGTCCGGCCGCAGATTGCCCGTGATGTCCTGCCCGCCCTGCGCTTCCGCCCGGATCACCACGTCGTCAGCCTGATCGCAACCTTCTCCCGCGACGAGATCGCCGCCATGGCCGGCCCGGCAAAGCGGGTGACCAAAGCCTTGCCGATGCCGATGATTGCGATCCGCCAGGGGCCGACGATCATCTTCCCGCCGGATCCGGATATGGCAGCGTTTTTCGGCCGGCTCGGCACGGCGATCGAGGTTGCAAGCGAAAGCGAGTTCGATGCGCTGAGTGTGGCGACCGCCACCTATGCGAGCTACTTCAAATACCTGGAAACGATCCATAGCTGGCTAAAGGACAACGGCGTCGACGACGCGAAGGGCCGCGACTATGTGGCCAGCCTGTTTGGCGCACTCGGCCAAGCACCGGCAACGACGCCGGACGCAAGCTTCGCCCATCTGGCCGAGGACTACGCCACCCGCGGCGGTATCAACGAACAGGTGCTGCGGGAATTGACGGAGCACGGCACCTTCGAAAAGTTCAGGGAAAGTCTCGGGGCCATACACCGGCGGATCACCGCGGCGTCGTGACGATCCGAATCGCCTGAAAAATGCCCCTCATCCGGCCTGCCGGCCACCTTTTCCCCGCAAGCGGGGCGAAGGAGATTCGCAGGCCCGACGCCACCAACGATAAGCGCCACCATTTCCGGCCCGGCTGCGGCATGCTTGGCGAAACGAGGTCGGGGCACGTCCCCTCTCCCCGCCTGCGGGGAGAGGGTTAGGGTGAGG
>NZ_JTLA01000082.1:0-43816 GCF_000799055.1 Ensifer sp. ZNC0028 | reverse complement strand
GCTTCTTCTCGATCGCGCATGAGCGCTATCTGCTGGCGGTCGAAAAAAGGAGCCCGCTTGCGCTTCGAAGCGAGATCGACATCGAGGATTTGAGAGGAGAGAAGATCATCGCCTTTTCCCGCCAGAACCTCTCCTATTCGGAGCGCTATTTTTCCGAGATGTTCGAGACCCATGGTCTGACCGGCAACATAGCTGTGATGACACCTTCTCGCTTGTGTCGCTGGTCTCCGCGGGCCTTGGCATCGGCTTTGCGCCGGAATGGACGAAGGATCTGCCGAACCGGGGTTCGAGCTTCGGCCCGTGCGCGGCGTCGATCTGAAGATCGGGCTTGGGGTCGCCTGGAACAAGGAAGACCCAACGGCCTCGCGCGACGACATCATCGATATTGCCCGGTCGCTGGCGCGACCGAGCAGGTGAGGGAGCACCCTTCAGATTCCACCATATTGCGCAAGCCATGCGCGATGTTGTCAAAACGAGCAGCCACGCAGGTGCTTAGGCTGGGTTCACGACCACGACTTTGCAGCCAGGCCTGTGCCTCGGCTGGTGGAGCGCATCAGGCATCCCTTCGATGTGTGATGGTTGTGCAGATCGGCGGCAATGCTGTGCCGGAGGGGGCACAGCATTGGGGGTGATTATATGAGAAAGCGCTCGCTCTGGATGAACTAGAATTGTCGAGCAGCTCCGATTTTTCCACCAATCGATCGGCTACCGTCGCCTTCGAAGTTGAGAAGGAGGCCCGCGTCCAGTGCCCAAAGGTCGGCAGTTTGTATCGACAGGCCGGTCCTCACAGTGCCGAAGGCGCCTGCGCCATCGAGGCCCGAGAAACCTCCCGTCAAGCCGAGCGCCGGCGTCATCGTCGAACCGTTCTCAAGTGTGAAAGATCGGGCGATCTCCGCGCCGAGGCTGATACGCAGCTGTTCCTCGTCAAATCCGCTGATACCAATTGCATCGCCTGCATCATTGCTGATGGTGTAGTCCTCGACCTTCTCGATAAAGTAAACAGCTCTCATCTTCGGCGTCAGGACGGTGTCGTTGCCGAGGTTCCACTGCCCTTCGAGCGAGGTGTCAGCCAGCCAGCGCTGCGTGTCGAATGTCCCTTCCCACAGTGGCATGTCGACGGTGTTGGAGGAACCGCCATAGAGCAGATTGGCATTCCAGAAAACACCCGAGCCGATCTCTAGCGAGGTATAAGGCCCGAAAAGCCAGCCATTGCCCTTCAGTTCGGCGTTCTCGTCGGTTGGGTCGGTCATATGGTCATAGTGGAAAGACAGCCCGAGCAGGGCCCGCTCGTTGAGCAGGTAATCCGCCCCCAGATTAAGCATGGCAAAATTGCCCCATTTGCCACCGTTGGTGTCCCTGTCGTTGTGGGCGAGGATGACCCCGTCGATCCAGACGTTGAACGGCGATGCAGCACTGCCACGAAGGTGATCCGCGCTGTCGCGTGCCGACTCTATCTGCGCGAGGCTGGAGGAGAAGCTGACGTTCAAGCCGTCCTTTGATGGCGTCACGCGCGCGGTCACGGGATCGGTGCCCGTGCCCATCCTCCGGCGGTCCATCAGTCCGGGGACGTGAATGGTGGACGCGATCAGGTCTTGCCGCCTCTCTACGAAGCTCCGCACCAGTTGATTGGTGTCTTCAGCCACCTGTTCAACATTGTAGGCGACGTTGTAGGTCACGGTGCCTGTGTCGGAAATACCCTGGGCGTTGGTCAGCCTGAAACCGACGCGGACTTTTCCGGAATAGGCAGGATTGGGGGTGAACTGAAGATACCAGCCGACGGGTGCAGCAGGACCCACCTGGGCCAACTGACCTTGAATGATGCGGGCAGTCCCCGCATTCGAGGGTTCGACGAAGGTGGTGTCGGCCGCCACAAATGGGCCGCCGGTGGCGCCACGGTTCAGATAGGTGTCCGCAGGCGAGGTACCAGGTTCGACATCGATAACTTTGTCGGTGACGGTGACGGATCGAGGCCTTACCGCCAGAGTGTAGCGCACCGAACCCGCAGCGCCGTCGCCATCCCGCACCTCAATGGAAAAGACGTATTCCTTGTCTTCAGCGTCGGGAGCCAAAGGACCAGTCAGTTCCCCCGTCGTGATGTTGAGCACCATTCCCTTCGGCAGGCTTCCAGAAGCGAGGCTGTAGGTCAGCAAGCCGGTTCCGCCACGTGCACTGATCGGTTGGCTGTAATCCTCGCCGACCATGGCTTGCTTTAGCGCCGCCCCCTCGCTTGGTGTGAACGCAAAATCGACCGGAGGTGCGGTGATCGTCATGGCATAGTTCACCGACGTTCTGACGTTGGTTGCATCGGTTACAGCGACTGTGAAGCTGTACTGCCCAGACGTGGTAGGAGTTCCGGAAATCGCGCCTGTCGTCGGATCGAGAACGAGACCGGCGGGGAGTGGCCCGGACAGGCTGAACGCGAACGGCGCTGTTCCGCCGGTCAGCGACAGAAGCTGGTTGTAGGAAACGCCGATCCTGGCGTCGGGCAGGGCTCCGCTTGCGGGCGTTATGACGACGGGCTCGGCCTGATACGTGTAGCCACCGGGAAGCGCAGCCGTGCCGCCCGGTGTAGTCACTGTAATGTCGGCAGATCCGGCGGCATGGGCGGGCGTTGTTACGGTGATTGAGGTCGCGCTGTTGATGGTGACGCCGGTTGCGCCAATCCCGCCGATGGTGACGCCGGTCGCACCTGTCAGGTTGGTGCCGGTCAGCGTAACGGAGGTTCCACCGGCCGTCGGGCCGGAGGCGGGTGAAATGCCGCTCAAGGTCGGAGCAGGCGCTTGGACGGTGATGCTGACGATTGCAGGTGCGGACGTGCCGTCGGCATTGGTGGCTGTATAGGTGAAGCTGTCAGCCCCATAGTAGCCGCTGTCGGGCGAATAGACGATCGACGTACCCGATGCGGTCGCCGTGCCATGGGCGGCTTGTGATGCAACCGCAACGGACGTTGCCACGCCGCCCGTGATGCTCAGAGTGACGGCATTGTTGGCCGAATTGGCGGCGACCGTTGCCGAGACTTGATTGGCGACCGGCAGCACCGGTGCCAAATAGCTGAAGCCACCGGTAAGCGTCGCCGTTCCACCCGGTGTCGAAACGACGACGTCGACGGATCCGGTGGCATGGGCCGGCGTTGTCGCGGTGATCGAGGTCGCGTTGTTGACAGTGACGCTGGTTGCCGGGACACCACCGAAGATGACGTCACTCGCGCCGGAGAAGTTGGTGCCGGTCAGTGTGACGGAAGTTCCGCCAGCCGTCGGGCCAGAGGCGGGCGAAATATTGCTCAAGGTCGGCAGGGGCGCCGCAATCGTAATGCTGACCGTCGCCGGGGCTGACGTGCCATCGGCGTTGGTTGCCGTATAGGTGAAGCTGTCAGTTCCGTAGTATCCAGCGGCGGGTGAATAGGCGATCGACGCGCCCGATGCAGTCGCAGTGCCATGGGCGGCTTGCGTTGCAACCGCAACGGATGTTGGCGTGCCACCGGTGATGCTCAGGGTGATCGGATTGTTGGCCGAGTTGGCGGCCACGGCGGCAGAGACCGCTTTGGCGACCGGCGGTGTCGGTGCGGCGTAGGAGAATGCGTTGGTAAGGGTCGCCGTGCCGCGGGGTGTGGTGACGACGACGTCAACGGTGCCAGAAGTATGGGCGGGGGTTGTCGCGGTGATGGAGGTCGCGCTGTTGACGGTGACGCCTGTTACAGCAGTTCCACCGATGGTGACCGCGGTGGCGCCGGTGAAGTTGGTGCCGGTCAGCGTGACGGAAGTTCCACCGGCCGTCGGGCCGGACGCGGGTGAGATGCCGCTCAAGGTCGGAGGTAGCGCCGGACCCGAGCAGACGATCGATACAGTGCTCAGATACGTCAAGGCTTTGATTTGGATGCTAAGGCCAGCAGTATTTAGTGCCGTGTGGCTGCCGGAGTGGGCTCCCGCCGAGCCGGTGAAGCTTGAATACCTGTAATATACGGTGCTGCTGTTGGCGTTGTTGAGCCTGATCTGCGCCGAGTTGATCTCAGGCACGGTTTTCGGATCCCCGCCATTATCGGTAAACGATATGGTCAGCGTTTCTCCGGCGTCAAATTCCGAAGCGGCGAATGTCTGAGAGTAGGAGGTGGTGCCACTCTTGCTGTTCAAGGCCATGCAGGCTGAAGACAGGGCATATGCCTGCGAAGCCGTCATCATAACTGCTACGGCCGACAGAGCTGAAAGAGCCGATGCCTTCGAATGCCATGATTGCCAAATTCTTGAAAATGAAGGGAGTTTTTGCAGGAAGGATTTGGCTTTGGTACCAATCATGTCTCTAAATATTCCGTCGAACCAGTGCTGTGAGCGGCATGCCTGCGGCAATCGCGAACGATCATAGTTTCGTTCCGGTTTCCCGAACAGGAAGCGGTTGGAACGGTTTGGAACGGTTTGGAACGAAAAATGTGCAGGCAGGGCAACACTCAGCGCGAATGAGCACTGAGATGGTTGCGCGACCCTTTTGACTGCAACCTTCGACCCATCCGCGACGCCTGCATCGCCCATGTATTGGGTGCATCCGCGCGATGTTCCGGAGTAATTGCCAGCGCAGGGTCCTCAAACCTTGACAAGACGATCATCGGAAGCGAGTGCAACCCGGCCATCTGCCCACCCTCCATCTGAGGAGCGATTGAACGGGCAGCGATGAGGTAGGCGAAGTTGATGTTTGTTCTGCGGGTCTTCTTGTCCGCTCTAGCAGTATTGGTCTTGAGCACTGCCGCCCTGCCAGCGCGCGACGGTGGCGACAGCATCCGGACCCTGGAAGTGCCTGTCGATCAATCCGAGCCGTTGTCGCTCGACGGTTTCGTCGAGGCAGCCCTGGTCCAGAATGAACAAACGACGCTCGAGGATATGCTGAGACAGCAATCCTTGTTCACACCGATCGTCGGCCACGACATCAATCTTGGTTTCGTTCGCACGACTGCCTGGATGAGATTCGCTCTGGTTTTGTCGCCTGAGGCTCAGCGGCAGCAGACAGTCTTCTTATCGATCACGCCGAACTTCACCGACGAGCTGGAAGCGTATGTCGCGCCGCGGACCCGGGACCTGAAAGCGCGAGATTTTGAGCGCCACCAGATGGGCGATCACGCGCCGCGCTCGCGCGCAAACCTCAGCGCGTCGGCGAACATACTTGGTCTCGAACTCGTTCCGGGACAGCCTACCGTCGTCTACATCAGGGCGCGCAATGTGGATGCCAGCCTCAACGTCTCCACGGTACTGCTTTATCCAAGCGACTACGAATATGGCGCGATCGTCCAGAACCTCATGCGAGGAGCATGGTTCGGAGGTATGGGCATCCTCCTCGTCATCCAGTTCTTCTTCTTCTATTTCGATAGAAAAAAGTTCTACATCATCCTTGCGATGGACATCCTGGCCGTCAGTTCGACGTATTTCGGCAGCCTCGGTCTGGCGAGGCTGTTGTTTTTTAGCGAAGGTGGTTTGGGCAACGACTACTTGACCAGCGCCTCGTCATGGTTTGGCCTGACTGCCGGCGCGCTGTCGATTGCCGGCATCCTGGAGCTCAGGCGCCGTTATCCTCTTGTCGCTCTTTACTTCTGGTTTGCGGCAGCCGCTGGGGCCATTGGCGTCATCTGCGTGTTTGCAGGTGTCAATCGCTACTTCGTGATTTTGGCGGGCCCGGTCATTCTGGTGCTCACCACGCTGGCAATGATTGTGGCGCTTCTGGATTTCCTCCGTTCGCGCGACGCACAACACGGCCTCAATCTGGCAGCATTTGGTCTATTATGGGCCGGTTTGATCGCAACCAATGGCCAGCGCTACGGTGTATTTCCCCTGCCGAGCTGGGTCGCGAGTTCCTATGCCGCAACAAGCATCATCCATTTCACTCTGTTGACGGGATCGTTGGCCGTCAGGCTTCGCAATGCGGAGGCTGCAGCAAGGGAGGCGGATCGCCGAGCGCTTGTGGCGGCAACGGTTGCAGAGGAACACGCCAACACCCTGGTTCGAGAAAGGACAAGGGAGCTCGAAGCGGCTAGACGAGTGGCGGAGAACGCCCTGTCTGCGGAGTTGCAGGCACAGGATCGACAGGTGCGCTTCATGGAAGTGATCTCGCATCAATATCGGACGCCTCTCGGCGTTATACGAACCAATCTGGAAAGCATCGGGCTTACCTTGCGGAAGGATGATGATCCCAATCGTCAAAGACTGGATCGGGCGCATCGAGGGGTCGCTCGATTGGTCGAGGTGCTAGAAGTCAATTTGACGCGAAGCAAGGTGCAAGGCGCAGCATATCAGCCAACATTCCTGGACATCAGCGTGGCAGAGTTCGTTGCGGCCATTTCCCGCAGCGCACGCGATCTCCTCCATGGGGCGAGCCTTATCGTCTCCATGACAAAGGAGGCGGAGGATGTACGAATTTCGGCAGACGGGGAGATGATCCGGCTGGCCGTCATCAATCTCCTTGAAAATGCGTTCAAGTACTCTGCGCCCGTCGGTTCGACGACGATTTGGCTGGATGTCTTCTGCGAGGCGGGCGAGGTTCACCTGCGGATCAGTGACCAAGGTATAGGCATAGGCGACGAACCACCAATGCATCTCACCGGCCATACGGTGCGCGGGGCCAATGCCGCTCACATCATCGGAAGCGGCGTGGGCTTATCACTCGTCAAACGGGCCACCGATGCGCATGGAGGCCGTTTCATACTCTCGACCAGGCAGGGAGGCGGAACCGAAGCGACGATCGCTCTGCCGTTCCTAACATAGGCTGGCGAGCGGAAGGCTCCAGAGTAGGCAAACTTAGGCCGGCGATGTCACATCCAGCCAAGGCTTTTGCAGTTTTAATGCCTTGTGCTCTGCATCCAATTGCGGTCGATCGAACAGCAGGCTAGGGATCTGGGGAGCGCTTTGCGGAGCACTCCTGCATTCAAATCGATGAATAAGCTATCCATGGCAGTCAAGAACTCTAGGCCCGTAACAGATCCTGTCAGGGTGATCCTGATCGAAGATGATTTCGACATGCGCCAGGGCCTTACGGATTTTCTCCGTCTCAACGCGTTTGCCGTGACGGCGGTTGGAAATGGCAAGGAGTTCGATCAGGCGTTTGGGACTGAAACCTTCGATGTCGCCGTCGTCGATGTAAACTTGCCGGACATCAATGGCTTTGAGCTTGCGCGGGTCATTTCCGAGACGACGAACGTCGGTATCATCATGTTAACTGCGCGCACCATGCGAGATGACAGGCTCAGAGGTTATGCCGAGGGAGCCAATCTGTATTTGACCAAGCCGGTCGATGGTGACGAGCTCGTCTATGCAATCAAGAACCTTGCAGGCCGGATCAAACAGTCGGTTACGTCGCCTGTGCAACGCGAGCATGGCCCAAATTGGGCTTATGACCGTGTTGCGCAGCGCTTGGTGTCGCCGCAAGGAACGGCGGTCACCCTGTCGGGACGAGAGGCAAGGTTGCTCCTAAAGCTGGCTGAGGAGCACGGAAAGGTCGTCTCGCGTACAGCGCTTGCGCATGCCATGGGATATCAAGACACGAGTTTGGAGAGCCGCAGCATTGATGCTGTCTTGCGGCGGTTACGGTCAAAGGCGCGCGACGCAGGCATGGAACTGCCCATTCACGTGGTTCATGCGTTGGGGTTTCATTTCGCCGGAGGTATCGAACTGTCTACTCCGAGCGGTATTTCTCCGCGATGTTCGAGACCCATGGTCTGACCGGCAACATCGCCTATAGCTGTGATGACACCTTCTCGCTTGTGTCGCTGATCTCCGCGGGCCTCGGCATCGGTTTTGCGCCGGAATGGACGAAGGATCTGCCGAACCGAGGTTTCGAGCTTCGGCCGGTGCGTGGCGTTGATCTCAAGATCGGGCTTGGGTTGCCTGGAACAAGGACGACCCGACTGCGTCGCGGAATGACATCATAGATATTGCCCGGTCGCTGGCGCGGCCAGGCAGGTGAGGAGCCAGCGCGGTTCATCACGCCAATTGCATCCCTCAAGCGGTTCTCACGGCTAAACCGCCCGAACCTTGACGCCGTGCTCCGCCGGGCGCTTCGGGTTAACGATATTTGATAGCCCACTTTCCACTCGCGCGAATGTGCGCCGAGTCAGTCTTCGAGATCGGGCAGCGTGCCGTAGCTGTTGTTGTATTTCCTGCCTGGGACGGGAAACGTGAACTTAAGAGCCGACCAAACCTCGTTGACGCTGAGGGCGGTGCTCTCGACCAGACCGTGCTGATATCCAATCCGTATCACTTCGCGGATGTTCAGATCTGTGCCCTTCTTCCCACCCTTTGGCCAGGACACCCAAAGCCGCCCTTTGGGCGCGACGTGGCTTTTGAGGGCGGGGAACTGCGCGTCCCAACCGTCGGTGGGTTGTCGTTATTCAGCATGCCCTCGGACGGGGCTCAAGCTCTCCCATGCAAGTTTTCATCAGAATTCGATAGTTTTGTTCTGTAGATTCCTTTCCCGAGTTTGGCATACCGTCCCGTCACAGTGACTTTGCATTTTCTTGGTTGGAGTCGAGCCCTTCGCGCGCATCTTGCGTATGCGCCGGAGCCGACCTCGCTTGCTCCATTTTTTTTTAGGGGGCTCGTCGCATGAAGTATGCCGAACGCACGGGGACAGTCTTGCAAGCATTTCGGCGTCGGTCGCGCGCCGCTTCGTCCCGGGTCCCGCAGCAATCGCCATTCCTTCAAACTTCCCTTCCTCGAGTTTCTCTCGCGGATGCCGGCGTCCAGCGTGGATTAACCACCCGCGCGCCCAGCAATAATGGTTACCCGGTCAACGGTCATGGCGTTCACGTGCCGCACATTTTGATCGTGTTGGCGCTTGGCATGGGTGGAGCGGGCATTGCAGGCGACGCCTATGCAGGCTGCAGTGGCGATCCCAACCAGACAATTGGCCAGGGTAACTACGGATACACCTGGTCGGCCTGTTGGGGCGACAGCGGTGTCGATCACGACGATGAAAAGGACGGAGAAGCCGGAGCCAACATAACGATCAATACGAGTGCGACGTATACCGCCGGCGAAGGCCTTCCTTATGTCATGCCGACGGACTCCGCCGGCGGCGTCATCATGACCTACACGATGGGTGGCGCCGGTGTCGACGAGGGACGCGCTGGTGTCGGCGGGACCGTGACGATCACCAATTACGGCCCCATAACCCTGTCTCAATCCGCAGATCCGGGGTCCATCGGCAGTTTGATTTCGGCAACGAGTTTCGGCGGCTCGGGAGACGGAGACAATGACAATTACAAATCGAACGGTGGCGCTGGCGGCGCCGGAGGCGCGATAACGATCACCAACTATGGGATGCTGGCCGTGGAATCGCTCAAGTCGACCACGGCCAGAGGCATGGCTGGGATCTTCGCCGTGAGCAAGGGAGGCAGCGGTGGCGAACAAAACAGCGGCGCGACCGGCGACCAGGTGGGGGGCAGCGGGGGCAACGGCGGCACCATCGGCATCGTCAACACCGGGCAGATTACTCTCGGCAGCCCGACGAGTTCGCTGAGCGGCCTCAACTATGCGTGGGGTCTTGCTGCTGAATCCATCGGCCAGCAGGGCGGCCACGACAACGGCGCGGGCGGTGCGGGTGGCTTTATCGATATCGCGAACGGTTCTTCCGGCAATACAACCGTTGGCGCGATCGGCATCTACGCCAACGATACCGACAGCGTGCGCGGCATCCATGCGCAGAGCCAGGGCAGCGACGGTACGGCTTCGCGCGACAGCTCCGATGAAGGCGGCGTTGGCGGAGGCGGCTCGGTCGTAAATGTCGACACCTACGCAGACATGACGATCGTTGCCACCGGCGAAGTGGGCGAGCTTTCGGGCGGCGTCGTTGCAGTCACGCGGGGTGGAGATGGTGGCGACGGCTGGAGTTCGAATGTCGCCGGTGCCGGCGGCGAGGGCGGCAGGCCCGGCAGTGGGATCGCCGCAACGACCGTGACGGTCCATTCGGGCACCATTTCGACGAAAGGCGATTATCTTGGCGGCGTAATCGCGTTGAGCCAGGGCGGACGCGGCGGCAATGGCCAGGACGGCGAGAAGAACAGTTCCGGCGGGCGAGGGGGGAACGGGGGGCAGATCCAGTTGAACCTGTCCGGGGGCAGCGTTCAGACGGATGGCCGCTACGCTTACGGCCTGTTGGGCCAGAGCATTGGCGGCCAGGGAGGCAATGGCGGCGACGACACTGCCATTGTCGGCACGAGTGGAGGGGGCGGCTATGGAGGAGACGCCGGTAGCGTGGGCGCCTTTACAAGCGCCGCCTCCAGGATTTCGACAACCGGGGACTACTCCGCCGCCGTCACCCTGCATTCCATCGGCGGCGGTGGCGGCGCCGGCGGCGACTTCACCGACGTGCTCGGTGGCGGAGCGGGCAATGGCGGCAATGGCGGCACTGGCAACACGGCGATCATCAACAACAACGCAGCGATCGCGACCGCGGGCGCGCATTCCTACGGTATCCTGGTCCAGTCGATCGGCGGCAGTGGCGGCACGGGCGGCATTGCCGCCGGGCTCACGCTCGAGCTGGGCGGCGATGGCGGCAGTGGCGGGGCGGCGGAGACGGCAAGCGTCCTCAATGCCGGCATGATCACCACCTCCGGCTATTCGGCGCACGGCATTCTCGCCCAGTCGATCAGCGGCGGCGGCGGCGCGGCGGGCATGGCTGGCGGAATTCTGTCGATCGGTGGCTCCGGCGGCTCCGGTAACTATGGCGGCAATGCGCAGGTTCAGAATTCTGGCGTCATCGGTACCGGCGGGGATGCCGCCATCGGCATCCTGGCGCAATCGATTGGCGGCGGCGGCGGTTCGGGTGGAGGGGCAGCGGGCATCGCCACCGTCGGAGGATCGGGCAGCGCCGGCGGCAACGGCAGCGAGGCTGGCATATTTTTGACCGGCGGCTCGGTCACCACACGGGGCGAGATGGCGCATGCGATCATGGCACAGTCGATCGGCGGCGGTGGCGGCAACGGCGGCAATGCGATCGACCTGTCGGTCGGGATCCCGGCACTGGGGGTCGGTGGCAGCGCCTCGGGCGGCGGCAACGGCGGGAAAGTTTGCGTCACCAATGAAAATACCGGCGACGAATGTTCCACGGGCTCCGGTGCCCCGCAGGTGGTTTCCATCGCCACCGCAGGGTCAGGTGCAGTCGGCGTACTGGCGCAGTCGATCGGTGGTGGTGGGGGCAATGGCGGCAATGCCACGGGTGGCGATGCCGGACTCGGCAGCTTTCAGGTTGGTGGTGGCGGCGGTGGCGGCGGCTACGCGAACACCGCGAATGTCGGCTTCCAGGGGCTGACGCTGACAACCCAGGGCTCGCACGCCGCGGGGATCGTGGCTCAGTCGATAGGTGGCGGCGGCGGCACCGGCGGTTCGGCAAGCTCCTATTCCGCAGGTCTCGGATTCACGGCGTCGGTGGCTGTCGGTGGCACCGGCGGTTCCGGAGGTGCCGGCGGCGCGGTCTCCGTGGGCCTGACCGACAGCATTGTTCGCACCGGCCAGGACGGCGGGGATGTGACCGACGCCATCGGCGTGCTTGCACAGTCGATCAGTGGCGGCGGCGGCTCCGGCGGCTCCTCGATTGACGAAGCGCTCACGGTGGCGGTGCCAACCGGCGAAGACGTCTCCCTGGCTATGAGCGTTTCCACGGCCGTCGGCGGCAGCGGTGGGTCGACCCATTCCGCCGGTGACGTGTCGTTGATCCTGGACGGCAGCACCGCGGTTTCGACGAAAGGCGCTTCCTCGCATGGTCTCGTGGCACAATCGATCGGCGGCGGCGGCGGCAATGGCGGAAGCGCGTCGTCGATGGCTGCGACCGCCGGCACAGTGGATACCGTCAGCGCCGATATCGGTGTCTCGGTCGGGGGCTCGGGCGGCGGCGGCGGCAATGGTGGTTCTGTCACGGTCACGCTTGAAGACAGCGCCTCGGTGACGACGGCCAACGACTATGCCAACGCGATCGTGGTGCAGTCGATCGGTGGCGGCGGCGGCAATGGCGGTGTCGGAAGCGTCAACAGCAAGCAGATCGGTAGTGGCTTCAACCTGACGGCAAATGTCGGGGTCGGCGGCTCGGGCAGCGGGGGTGCCAGCGGCGGGGCGGCGACAGTCGATCTTGACGCAGGCACGGCCCTAAAGACCAACGGGACGGGTGCGCGCGGCTTGCTCGTCCAGTCGATCGGCGGAGGCGGCGGCACTTCGCAGGGCGTCAGCGTCGGGCTGTCGGCCAGCGCCAGCCTGCCCGGAGGCGAGGAAACCAAAGGGAGTAGTGGCGATTTTTCCGCTTCGGTCGGCGTTTCCGTTGGCCGGACCGGCGGCAGTGGTGGTTCGGCCGGAACGGTAAACGTCACCACTTCAGGGAATATTGCTACCTCCGGCGCGGATGCGGACGGAGTGCTTGCGCAGTCGATCGGTGGCGGTGGCGGGCTGGGCGGCTCCGTGGGGCAGGCGAGTTCCGGCGATACGGAGCCGCTCGATGACCAAGGCGGCAGTGATTGCCTGAGCGACGACGGCGACGGCAAATCCGGCTACTGCTTCGACGTCAATGTCGGTGCCGCGATCGACGACGGCGGGACCGGTGGCACGGCCGCAAACGGCAACACCGTCACGTTGACGCATGCCGGCGGTATAAACACGACAGGCGATTGGGCCGACGGCATCATTGCCCAATCGATCGGTGGCGGTGGCGGCGCCGGCGGTAGCTCCACCGCGGCTGGCAGCCAGGCAACAGCCAACATAACTGTCGGCGTCGGCGGTCGCGGCGGTGCGGGGGGAAATGGCGGCAAGGTCGACATCACCTTCGACGACAACCACGGCAACAGTATCAACACTTCCGGATACAGCGCCTATGGCGTGTTGCTGCAGTCGATCGGCGGCGGCGGCGGCCAGGGCGGCGACGGTTCTGATCAGGCGGCGGGCAAGATCACCGTCGGTGGCGGTTTCGGCGGCTCGGGCGGCTCAGGCGGCTCGGGTGGCCTGGTTGAGGCGCAGGGCTGGATCAATCTATCGACCAGCGGCGACGATGCGCATGGTATCGCCGCGCAGTCTATCGGGGGTGGCGGTGGCGTCGGCGGTGCCGGAAGCAGCAAGGCTGCCAAGGACGAAGACAGCCACGCGATCGACCTCATTGTCGGCGGTAGCGGAGGGGTCGGCGGTCGTGGCGGCGAGGTCGATCTGACGATCGGCACCGCGCTCAGCACCTCTGGCGACCGCGCGTTCGGCCTCGTCGCACAATCAATCGGCGGCGGCGGCGGAATAGGCGGTGCCGGTGAAGCCGACAGCATAACCTCGATCGTGGTCGGGGGGTCGGGCGGCAGCGACACAAACGGCGGCGCCGTCACGGTTGATCTGACGAGCGAGAGCACGGTCCACACGCGCGGCATCGGCGCACACGGCATCGTTGCCCAATCGATTGGCGGCGGCGGCGGCATTGGCGGCAGCGCTTCGGGCGCGCCGCTCTCCTTCAAAGGCAACAGTCCCGGCAGCTATGGTGACGGCGACGATGTCTCCGTCATCATAGACGGTGGCATTTTCACCGATGGCGACTATTCCTTCGGCGTGCTGGCACAATCCATCGGCGGCGGCGGCGGTTTCGGCGGCAATGCAAACAGTGCCTTCATCGGCTCGAACGGCAATCTATCTTCGGCCGGAAAAAGCGGGGACGTAACGATCAAGCTTGATGCCGGCAATGAAATCCGAACGACCGGCAAGGACTCGATCGGCATATTTGCGCAAAGCGACGCGGGCACGGCAAACAACGGCACGGTCAGCGTGACGGTGGATGGTTCGGTGACTGGAGGTTCGGGCGACAATGGCGCCGGGGTCTGGATCTCGGGCGGGCAGAACAATGGAGTGACCGTCAATTCTGGAGGTGCGATCTCGGCAGCTTCGGGCGTAGCCGTGCAATACACCGGCGGAATAAACACGTCCCCAGACGGCACGCTGATGGTGGTGAACAACGCCGGTGTCATCGACGGCAGTGTCAAAGGGGCAAGCAGCGTCGACGCCAAAATATCGAAGACGGCCCGCGTCGGAAGCGATCCGGTGGTCTCCGTTGTCAACAAGGCGGGCGGGTTGCTGACGGGTGCGGAGGTCTACGAGGCTGATGTGTTCAATCGTGGCCGGCTGGCGGTCGGGAATTCGGGGGCCGTCGACGCCACGAGCATAGCAGGCAACTTCGCGCAGAGCGTGGGCGGCGTGCTGGCGATCAACGCCGATTTCGCAGGGTTGCGCATCGATCGACTGGCGGTCGACGGAGACGCCACGCTTGCCGGCGAGTTCATGGTGAGTGCCGAAAGCGTCTTGCCGGATATCACATTGTCGTTCCTCACTGCGGGCGGCACCCTGGATCACTCGCTGAGCGCGCGATCCGCGATCTTCGACTTCGTGCTCACCCAAACCGGAAACGAGCTGTCGGTCGCGACGGGGGCAGCCCACTTTGCCGAGCCGGGATTTGCACTGAACGAAGACCAGGACAACGTCGCCGACCACCTGCAGGAGATCTGGGATGCCGGCGGCGGTCCCTTCGGCACGCTGTTTGGCACACTCGGCTCGCTTGCCGACGGCAATGCTGGCGACTACGGGTCGGCCCTGTCCGATCTGTCGCCTGGTGTCGCGGGAGCGGCCGCTGCCGGCAGCATCGCCACGACACGGCAACATCTCGATCTGCTGCTGAGCTGCCCGATGTTTGCCGCGGGCACCTCGTTCCTGACGGAGACGGAGTGCGTGTGGAGCCAGGCAGGTGCACAGAAGCTTGACCAGAAAGCCAGCGGCGGCGTCTCGGGTTTCGACACCACGACCTATGCGCTGCAGGCGGGCGCTCAGGTCGAACTGTCACCCGACTGGTTCGTCGGTTTTGCCGGGGGCTACGACCGCAACGCCATTCGTGGTGACGACGGTCGCGTCAACGCCGACGGTGACGTCCTTTATGCCGGCGTCTCGCTGAAGCACGAGACCGGTCCGTGGCTTCTGTCGGGCGCTGTTTCCGGCAGCTATGGCTGGTACGACAGCGAGCGCACGATCCGGATTCCGGGCTTTGCCGGCCAGGCGGAGGGCGATCCGGAGGTCTACAATGTCAGCGCCCGATTGCGCGCCGCTTACACCTTCGCACAGGACGCCTACTATGTGCGGCCGCTAGTGGACCTTGATTTGATCTATTCGCACGCCAGTGGCTATCGCGAGTCGGGCGCCGGTCCGCTAGACCTCCTGATTGACGACACCCGCCAATGGAGCGTCACCACCACCCCGGCGATCGAGATTGGCACGCGCGTGGATCTGAACGAAGCGACGGTCATGCGGGCCTATGCTGCCGCCGGGGTGAGCTTCAGCAGTGCTGACAGCTGGGATACGTCAGCGCGGCTGGCCAATGCACCAGTCGGCGTCGGCGCTTTCGACAGCACGGTGCCGCTAGCCGATGTGGCGGGCCGACTAAGCGCGGGCGTCGACATCGCCAACGCCGACGGCTTCAGTTTACGCGTCGGCTACCAGGGTTCATTTTCCGACACCTATTCCAGCCATGGCGGCACACTGCGGATTGGCTACAAGTTCTGAGGAAGAGGTATCGTGGTGGCCTGTCATCATAGGTCCGACTGTGGCAGTCATGACTTCTATTCGAAATTTCCGCTCAGGGAGAACTTTGTCGCACCCCGACGTCAACGATCTATTCTCTGCAGCAATACGCGCGGGTGGTGCGCAAAACGTGGCTGCTCGCATCGACGATGGCGTTCCAGGCGTGAATCAACCGAATGACCGATACGAACATCCGGCGCCACCGTTTTGAAGATACTCATTCAACGATTGCCGTCGCTGTGAAGGTATATCCAACGCCGTAAACGACCTTGATCGGAGCCGTGAGGTTGGTGCTTTCCTCGATTTTTCGACGCAGTCGGCTGACAATGGCATCGAGATGGCCGTTGCCGAAATTCGACCTGGGACGGGCGAGGATCTCCAGCAGGTCTTCGCGCTGGCAGGTGCCGCCGCGGCTGCACAGTGCACGCATGAAGGCGAACTCGGTCGCCGTCAACTTGAGCGAACGGTGGTTGGGGGCGGTCAAAAGCCAGTTGGTGCCATCCAGCACCCATCGATCGCCGTCGCCGTTCGTGGAAGCGGACAGGGGACCGTTGCGTCGTAGCAGGCTGCGGGTCGCAGCCTCGATCTCGCGCAGCGTGCTGTGCTTGACGAGATAAATATCGGCGCCGCTCTCGAAGCCTCGGATGCGGTCGTCGCTGTCACTGAGCGCTGTCAGCATGATGATGCCGCAGCGATGGGTTTTGCGAAGCTGGCTTGCGAGCTCGAAGCCGTTTCCATCCGGCAGTCCTACATCGAGGATGACGACATCAGGCGCACGTCCCTCTTGCAAGGCCTGCTGCAGCTCATGGGCTGTCGCAACTCCGCTGGCCGAAAATCCGCATAGTCCGAGGAAATCGACCAGATCCTTGCGCAACCTGATTTCGTCCTCCACGATCAGAATGTGCGTCACGCTCTCATCTCCTCTCGTAGATCGGTGCGCACCTCGTGCGACGATGGCACGCGCACGATGGCTGTCGTTCCGGCTTCCCCGTTCGTGACGAGCTGCAACGTTCCGCCGTGATAGGCGAGAAACTTGCGAGCCGCGTAGAGCCCGAGGCCGGTACCCGTGCTCGCCTTGGCGTTGGAGGCCCGAAAGAAGCGGCGCCCGATCTTGCTGATTTCGGCGCTGGGAATTCCGATGCCCCGGTCGCGGACCTGGATTATGACGAAATCCGCTTCTTCCCAGGCTTCAATGCGGATTGAAGGGTCGTCCGGCGCGTATTTCAGGGCGTTGTCGATTAGATTGATGATCACTGTTCCAAGCATGTCCGGGTCGCCGTGGAGTGAGATTGTTTCGTCGATCGGACTGAAATGCAGACGATCGCCGCGTTCCGTCATCTCAAAATGCAGTCGTGCATCCCCGATTAGGGAGCCGAGCTGCAATGGCTCGGGTTGGAAGCCATTTTCCCGGTCATCCGCCATGAACCTGTCGATGAGGGAGAAGAGTCTATTGAGCGCCTCTTCGATGCCGGCGAGCCGTTCTCGGGTTGCAGCGGGTGATGTTTCTCCGACAAGGCCGATCATGTCGGCAGCGTTGCGAATAATCGCCAAGGGCGTACGAAACTCGTGACTGACCACGCGCATGAAATCCGCCTGCTCGTCACGCAAGGCACGCTCGGTCTCGAGGCTGGCATTCAGTTTACCCTCGAGTTTCCGCCGCTCTTCGACTTCCCGCAACAGGGCATCGTGCTTCCCGCGCAGATCGGCGGAGAGCCTCGCACTCACCATGAAGAGGAGGCAAGCGAAAAAAGCGATCAGGAAGAGTGTGCCTTGCAGCAGGTACCAGGCGTTGCGATCGGCCAGGATCGGGCCGCCGTCGAAATCAGCGGACAGGCGATATTCGGCGACGCTCTGCACGATACTTGCCACCATATACTCGGCGAGAAGGCCGATGGTGATCCAGCGCAGGAGCGACGGCTGCGTCCTGTCTCGCAGGAGACCCAGGCACATCACCGACATCATGATGACCGTGAAGACGGTCGAGCTGTGAATGCGGATCGCGATGTTGTCGGTATCGACCGCTACAGCCGCGCTCCAGATCACGATCTGGCAGAAAAGAAGCGACACGCCGATCCAGGTGTAACGGGGCTGCCCCAGGAAGCGGGCAAGCCCTTCGGCAAGCAGGACGAGACCCAGCTTGATGACTATATTGTGCACCACGATCGCCAGGGCCGAAGGTTCCGGGCCGCGCACAATCATCAGGAGGAGGCCAAGGGCGATAGCCCCAAACCCTGCGGCGAGGAACTTGAGCTCGTAGAGATGACGCCACGCCCGCCATATGAAGATCCAGGCGACCGCTTGGAGGCTTGCGGTCGCCAGCGAGACAACCAGAACCGTCTTCAGATCAAGCATTTCGGCGTAATTTCCCGAATCGTCTCCCGGCTGATGTTCGAGCATACATATAAACTGATGCTCTATTGCAGCGAATATCCCCCCGCCAAGATTCTGATATTTTTGGATTTTGTCAGAATTGATCTAAATTCGCTGGTAGAAACTCACTTCAGGCCCGTTTTGTTCGAGCAGAAATACTTTTGTCTTTTTTAGCGCGGGTAGGGCTCATCGACCGCGGCGGCTGTCCTCGCGACGCCATGACATCACTTGATGTCTCACCGATTCAGCGATCGTCGAAACGTGACAGCCAGATCGACGCCGTTTTCTGACGGCGCGTACGGAGCTTTCGACCAATCTGTGCAATTTGGGTCGAAGCTAAAAGCGGGTCTCGCCGACGCCTGATCACCTTCGAGCGTAATCGTTGCAGCGTGCTGGCATCCTTTGCGAGCCGACCCGTCAGCCTGTGGATTTATCCCGAGCGGCTGGTCTTTGCAGCCGAGGGGAACATCCTCTGCGAACATCCGCGGATCTTAGAACGCAGTCACGACAAACCACCGCGAACGATTCACGACTGGCGGCATTATCTTGCGGCTATCCAACCTAAGCCTGGTGCTCTCCGCAATGGCGCGCCCTTCCTGGAGTTGCCGTTGGCGTTTCGGCGTCTACGTGGGCCACGGTCTTCGGTGACGCCAAGATGACGACCGCTCCGCTCGACCGCTTGACCCACCGTTGTCATATCTTGGAAACAGGAAACGACAGCTTCCGCTTCAAGGCCAGCTCAGCCGCCGTTCAAGCAAGCGACCTTTATAGCGCACAGGACCGCCAACAACAGCCACGCCTACCGCGTCCTGTCGCTCGCCAGATCGTCCGGCTTAAGCTCATAGACGGCCCCGACTGCAGAGCGGGGGCTGGCAGTCACCCACACACGGGATCGCTCGCGGCGACGGCTTTGCGCCCGCCTCCTGCCTCGGTACCGACCTTCCCCTTCCGCGGACTTCAACCGCGAAGAAAGGTATCGTCTCTTGGGCAGAGCGAAAGCGGCAACTTTTCTTGTTTCGCGCAGCGAAAGAGAACGTCATTCCTATAATCTATAAAAAATATGTATTTAATAATTTTCTATCGTAAATGGCGATGAAAGCTCCGAACCATGTCCTATCTGCTTAGCCTTCTCGACAAGAGCCCCGTCGATCCGGGGAGGACGCCAACGGAGGCCCTTCACGCGACCGCCCAGCTCGCCGCGAAGGCGGAGGAATGGCGCTATCATCGCTTCTGGGTCGCAGAACACCACAACATTCAGGGGCTAGCGAGTTCGGCGCCGGAAACCCTGATCGCCTATCTGCTGGCGAAAACGTCGAAGATCCGCATCGGATCCGGCGGCGTCATGATGCAGCACTACAGCGCCTACAAGGTGGCCGAGAGCTTCAATCTTCTCGCCAGCCTTGCGCCATCGCGCGTCGACCTCGGCGTCGGCAAGGCGCCGGGCGGATTTCCGCTTTCGACCAGGGCGCTGCAGGCGGGGATAGATCCCGCGCTCCGACCGAGTTTCGCCGAGCAGCTGGCGGATCTCAATCGTTATCTGTTGCCGCAGGAGGCACAACACTCCGACCTGCTCGCCACACCGCTGCCGCCTGTCGCGCCGGAACGCTTCCTGCTTGGAGCAAGCGTCGACAGCGCCCTCCTTGCCGCCGAAAAGGGCTGGAAGCTGGTTTTCGCCGGCCATCTCAACGGCGATCCCGACAATCTGCAAAAGACGTTTGATGCCTATGAGCGGGCGACTGGCGGTGAGCGACCGCTGCTCGCGCTCGCGGCCTTCGCCGCCGACAGCGAGGAACGGGCGCGCCAGCGCGTCGCCGAGCTGAAGATTTTCAAGGTGTTCTTCGGCAACGGCCAGAGCGTCAATGTCGGCAGCGAGGAGCAGGCCGCCGACTATGCCCGCCAGGCAGGCTTTAGCGATTACCGCATCGAGGAAAAGAGACCGAGCGTGCTCACCGGCACGCCGCGGCAGGTGCGCCAAGAACTCGACGCGCTGCACCGCCGCTACGGGGTCGAGGAATTCGTCATTGAAACGCCCGCGGTCGGCGCCGCCGAGCGCCTCGCTTCGGTCGAACTCATCGCACGCGAGCGGCTGTCGCTCGCCGCCTGATCACTCCGGGAAGGATTTGTCATGAGCAAGAAGAACGTCACTTTCGGCATCATGCTGCAGGGACCGGGCGGACACATGAACGCCTGGAAACATCCAAGCGGGCCGGCCGATGCGAGCGTCAACTTTTCGTTCTTCGTGGACACCGCGCGCAAGGCGGAGGCCGCCGGCATCGCCTTCGCCTTCGTCGCCGATGGCCTCTACATCAACGAACAGTCGATCCCGCATTTCCTCAACCGCTTCGAGCCGCTGACGATCCTGTCGGCGCTTGCCGCCTCGACCTCGAAGATCGGCCTCGTTGGCACGGTCTCGACCTCCTACAGTGACCCGTTCACGGTCGCCCGCCAGTTCGCCTCGCTCGATCTGATCAGCGGCGGCCGCGCTGGCTGGAACGCGGTAACCTCGCCGCTCGAAGGGTCTGGCCGCAACTACGGGCGCGAGCATCCGGAACACGAACTGCGCTACGAAATCGCCGACGAATATCTCGATGCGATTAAGGGGCTCTGGGACAGCTGGGACGACGACGCCTTCGTGCGCGACCGGGCAACCGGCGTCTATGCCGACAAGACGAAGCTGCGCCGGCTCAACCACAAGGGACGGTTCTTCCGGATCGAAGGGCCGCTCAACATCGAGCGTTCCAGGCAGGGTCAGCCGGTCGTCTTCCAGGCGGGCGCGTCCGATTCCGGTGTCCGCCTTGCGGGAAAACATGCCGACGCGGTGTTTACCAATGGCGGGCCGATCGAGGACGCCAAGATCTTCTACAAGCAAGTCAAGCAAAGTGCGGTGGCGCAGGGACGCCGTGCTGGCGAGGTCGGCATCTTTCCCGGCATCGGCCCGATCGTCGGCGCCACAGCCGAAGAGGCCGAGGCGAAATACCGGGCCATCCGCGATCTGGTGACGATCGAGGAAGCGCTGCTCTATCTTGGCCGCTTCTTCGACCACCACGATTTCAGCGCCTACCCGCTGGACGCGCCGTTCCCCGACATCGGCGATATCGGCAAGAACAGCTTTCGCGCGACGACCGACCGCATCAAGAAGACGGCGCGCGAAACCGGGGCGACGCTGCGCGAGATCGCGCTCGATGCCGCAACGCCGAGAACCGCCTTCATCGGCACGGCAGAACATATCGCCGACGAGATCATCCGCTGGATCGAGGAGGATGCCGCCGACGGATTCATCCTCGGCTTCCCGGTGATTGCCGAAGGGCTCGCCGATTTCGCCGCGCATGTGCTGCCGATCCTCGAAGGCAAGGGCTACTTCAAGCGCGACCTTGAAGGAGAGACGCTGCGCGATCACCTGGGGCTCCCCTATCGCGAGAGCCGCTATGCGGAGCCGCCGGTTGCAAGCGAGCGGGGAAGGGCCGTCGGGGCCTGACGGCTTCAGCGGAGTTACGTCCATGAACCTCATCCTCACCGACACCCAGAGATCCGCCGCAGTCGAGCGCGGCCTTCAGGTCTTCCTAGAGGAGATCGTCGCCATCCGGCGCGACCTGCACCAGCATCCCGAGCTTGCCTTTCAGGAGAAGCGCACGAGCGGACTGATTGCCGATCTGCTGGTCTCCTGGGGTTACGAAGTCAGCCGCGGCATCGCCGGCACCGGCATCGTCGCCACGTTGCAGCGCGGCAGCGGCAACAGGGCCATCGGCCTTCGCGCCGACATGGACGCCTTGCCGATCGAGGAAGCGACCGGGCTTGCCTATGCCAGCCGCCACAAGGGCGTGATGCATGCCTGCGGCCATGACGGCCATACGGCGATCCTGCTCGCCGCCGCCAGGTTTCTGGCTTCGGAGGGGCGTTTCGACGGCACGCTGCGACTGATCTTCCAGCCGGCCGAAGAGATTGGCGCCGGGGCGCGCAAGATGCTGTCGGAGGGGCTGTTCGAGCGCTTCCCAGTCGATGCGATCTTTGGCCTGCACAACTGGCCGGGTGTGCCCGCCGGCCGTTTCGGCTTCGTCGAGGGCCCGGCCATGGCGTCCGTCGACCAGGCCAATATCACGGTCGTCGGCAAGGGCGGCCATGGCGCCGAGCCGCACCTGACCGTCGACCCAGTGCTGGCGACAGCATCGCTGATTACCGCGCTCCAGAGCCTCGTTTCGCGCAATGTCGACCCGCAGCATATGGCTGTCGTCACCGTCGGCTCCATCCACGGCGGCCAGGCGTCGAACGTCATCCCCGAAAGCGTCTCGGTGAAACTGACCCTGCGGGCGTTCAATAACGACGTCCGCCGCCTGCTTGGCGAGCGTGTCCAGGCGCTGGCGCGGGCGCAGGCCGAGAGTTTTGGCGCAAGGGCCGAGGTCGACTATCGGCTCGGCTTTCCGGCGCTGGTCAACCACGCCGCCGAAACGGACTTTGCCCGCGATGTCGCGCTCAAGGCCTTGGGCCCCGACGCGATCATTGCAGATTTCAAGCCGCGCACGGCCAGCGAGGACTTCGCGTTCTTCCTCGAGGAGAAAGCCGGCAACTACGCCTTCGTCGGCAACGGCGACAGCGCGGCGCTCCACAGCGCTGAATACGATTTCAACGACGCGATCATCGCACCGGCCGCCCGCTACTGGGTTCGGCTGGTGGAAACTTTTCTCGCGTGACCACCCAAGGGATGGCGAAAGACATGAGCGACACGTTTCTCTACACCACGCCCCTCGATCCCCGCGCCAAGCCGCTCATCGACGAGCTGATCGTCGAATATGACAGCCGCTATGGCAATTATTTCAGCGAGGAGGGGGCCGCGGCCGAGATGAACCGCTATCCGGCGGAAGCCTTCGCCCCGCCGTCCGGAAATTTCGTGCTCCTGATGCGCAACGGCGAAGCCGTCGGCGGCGGCGCCTTCAAGGCCTATGACGAGCAGACCGCCGAGTTCAAGCGCATCTGGACCCGCTCCAACCTCAGGCGCCAGGGTCTGGCGCGCAAGGTGCTGTTCGAACTCGAAGCGCAGGCGGCGCGTCAGGGCTATTCGCGCGTCTATCTAACGACCGGCTTCCGCCAGCCGGAGGCGGTCGGGCTCTATCTAGCCAACGGATACACAGCACTCTTCGATGTCGAGGCCGACCCGGAGATCTACAAGACGCTGCCCTTCGAGAAAAATATCTCCCACCTGGTAGCCACGCTGGCGTTTCTGGCCGACGTGCCGCCGCCACAGCCCAAGGCGGCAAGCCACCCCTGACGCCGACCGATCGTGCCGTCTGCTGCGCCGGCCGCCAACCGATTTCTGAGAGAGGATCCACCATGGCAGTTTTGAGCGATCTTGCCGGCGCGCCCGGTGTCAGCCGGATGAGCGAGCCGAACCCGGGCTATTCCCATTACCGCATCGTACCGGCGCGCCATCCCGCCCGCGCGCTCGGCACGCTGTTTGCAGCGCTCGCCATTTCGGGCGTGCTCTATTCGGTGCTGACCAATCCGCGCTGGGGTTGGCAGGTCTTTGCCGAATGGTTCTTCGCCGAGCCGGTGCTGGCGGGCCTTGGCCGCACCCTGCTTCTGACGGCGCTTGCGACCGTCTCCGGCTCGTTGCTCGGGACCGCCCTTGCGCTTGCCCGCGTGTCCAGGTCGCCGCTGCTTGCCGGCCTGTCCTTCGGCTACATCTGGCTGCTGCGCTCGATCCCGCTGATCGTGCTTTTGCTGGTGCTCAACAATCTCGGCTACCTCTACGAGACCATCGCGATCGGCGTGCCCTTCACCGACACGGTCTGGCTGAACTATCCGACGACACAGCTCCTGACGCCTTTCGCTGCGGCCTTCCTTGGGCTCACACTCAACCAGTCGGCCTTTTTCGCGGAGATCGTGCGCGGCGGTATTCTCGCCGTAGACCAGGGCCAGCACGAGGCGGCCGCAGCCCTCGGTCTGCCGCGTCGGCGCCAGGCGTTCCGTATCGTGCTGCCGCAGGCCATGCGCTCGATCCTGCCGACCGGTTTCAACGAGATCATCGGTCTCGCCAAGGGCACCTCGATGGTCTACGTGCTGGCGCTGCCTGAGCTGTTCTACACGGTGCAGGTCATCTATCGCCGCAATCTCGAGGTCATTCCGCTGCTGATGGTGGCGACCGTCTGGTACCTGGTGATCATGACAGGGCTCTCGATCGCCCAGCATTACATCGAACGCTATTATTCGCGCGGGGCGGTGCGCAATCCGGCGCCGCTGCCTTTCCAGGCGCTCGTCGCGCGCTTTCGGCGGCCGCTGCCGGAGGTGGCCCGCCCGGCCGCCGCAACCGCAAAGGTCGGCTTCGGCGATGCCCGGGATCTTCGCGCCGGCGGCGCGGTGCATGTGCACGGGATCTCGAAGAGCTTCGGGTCGCTGAAAGTCCTCGACCGGGTCGAGCTGAATTTGCCGGCGGGCAGCGTCACGGCGATCCTCGGACCGTCCGGCTCCGGCAAATCCACGTTGCTCAGGGCCATCAACCATCTGGAGCGCGTCGATGACGGCTTCATCGCGATCGACGGCGAACTCGTCGGCTACAGCCGGAAGGGCGACACGCTCTATGAACTCAAGGAAAAAGACATCCTGAAACGGCGCGCCGATATCGGCATGGTGTTCCAGAACTTCAACCTCTTCCCCCATCTGACCGTGCTCGAAAACCTGATCGAGGCGCCCATTCACGCGCGCGGCCTTGAGCGCGAGGAGGCGGTGCGCCTTGCCCAGGAACTGCTCGCCCGAATCGGCCTCAGCGACAAGGTCGACGCCTATCCGCGCCAGCTCTCGGGTGGGCAGCAGCAACGCGTCGCGATCGCCCGCGCGCTGGCGCTGCGCCCGAAGGTGCTGCTGTTCGACGAGCCGACCTCGGCGCTCGACCCGGAACTGGTCGGCGAAGTGCTCGATGTTATCAAGGAGCTTGCCCGAACCGGCACGACGCTTGTGATCGTCACCCACGAAACCGGCTTTGCCCGAGAGGTTGCCGATACGGTCGTCTTCATGGAGGCGGGCCGCGTGTTGGAGGCAGGCCCCCCGGCCCAGGTCTTTACCGAGGCGAAGCATCCACGCACCCGCGAATTTTTGGCGCGCGTTCTCTAACAAAGCTTCCCGTCCAGTGCCGATGGCGGAGCTTTGCCATCGTCGGCAACCAAAGATTGAAAAGGAGACTGACATGACTATTCTCGACACTGCAAAGTTGCTTCTGGCCGGCGCCGCCACGGCGCTGACCCTCGGACTTGGCTCCGTCCACGCCGAGGAGAAATTCGACCTCAGCCCCGACACGTCGAACCGCGTGCGCGCGGAAAAGAACGACGCGGCGATCAGGGCGATCGCTGGCGACTTCAAGTTCGTCAATCCGGGCAAGTTTACCGTCGCCATCAATCCCTGGGATCCGCCGATTGCGACCTACGCCTCGGATTCGAAGACCGTGGTCGGCGCCGACCCCGATGTCGCTTCGTTGCTCGCCGACAGCTTCGGGCTCGAGCTCGAACTGGTTCCCGTCGCCTGGGCCGATTGGCCGCTCGGCGTTGCCTCAGGCAAATATGACGCGGTCATCAGCAACGTCACGGTCACCGAGGAGCGCAAGGAGAAGTTCGACTTTTCTACGTACCGCAAGGACGTGCTCGGCTTCTTCGTCAAGTCCGACAGCAAGATCGAGGCGATCAAGGAGCCGAAGGACATTGCCGGGCTGAAGGTGATCACCGGGGCCGGCACCAACCAGGAAAAGATCATTCTCGAATGGGACCGGCAGAACGTCGCAGCCGGGCTGAAGCCGATCGAGGTGCAATACTACGACGACCGCGCCGCCGGCGATCTCGCCTTGCAGTCGGGCCGCGCCGATGTGGAGTTCAATCCCAATGCCACCCGCGCCTATGCCGCATCGATCAAGAACAACACCAAGGTGGTCGGCATCGTCAGCGGCGGCTGGCCGCTAACCGCCGAGATCGCCGTCACCACCCGTAAGAGCGGTGGCCTGGCCGATGCCGTCACCATCGCACTCAACGACCTGATCAAGAACGGCAAATACGGTGAAGTGCTGAAGCGTTGGAGCCTCGGCGCGGAAGCCGTCGATGCTGCCCAGACCAACCCGCCAGGCCTCCCGAAGAGCGGTTCCTGATCCTAGCCCAACGGATCGGCGGTGCCGCCGCCGGTCCGGTTTCTGCATTCATCCGGAGACCAAAAGCATGATTGGCAAGTCCGCCTTTCGCATCCTTGTCGCCGCAGCAGCGGCAACCCTTCTACAGGTCGCTTCGGCGACGGCCGATGCCGGCTTCGATCTCAGCCCGGAACAGCCGGGGCGCATCCAGGCTGTTCGCAACGAGGCGGCTGTCGCTGCAATCCCCGTCGATTTCAAGTTCGTGACGCCGGGCAAGTTCACCGTCGGGGTCAGCCCCGGTGGGCCGCCACTTGCCACTTACGCCACCGATGCGCGTACGGTCATCGGCGCCGATCCGGAATATGCCGGCGCCATCGCCAACAGCCTGGGATTGGAGCTCGAGCTCGTGCCGACCGCCTGGATCGACTGGCCACTTGGGTTGACGTCAGGCAAGTACGACGCGGTCATCTCCAATGTCGGCGTCACGGAACAGCGTAAGGAGAAGTTCGATTTCTCGACCTATCGCCAGGGGCTGCACGGCTTCTTCGTCAGGGCGGACAGCGGGATTGCGGCGATCAAGGAACCGAAGGATGCGGCGGGCCTCAGGATCATCGTCGGCGCCGGCACCAATCAGGAGCGCATCCTGCTCAAATGGAGCGAGGAGAATGTCGCTGCGGGTCTGAAACCGCTGGAGCTGCAATATTACGACGACGAGGCGACGAGCCTGGTGGCGCTCTCATCCGGTCGCGCCGACGTCATCGTTCAGCCGCATGCGCAGCTCGTCTTCATCGCCGCACGTGACAAGAACATCAAGCGGGTCGGGACCTTGAGCGCCGGCTGGCCGGAGCGCTCCGACGTGGCGATCACCACCCGCAAGGGCAGCGGGCTCGCCAATGCGCTGACCATCGCCACCAACGGCCTGATCGAAAACGGGACCTACGGCAAGGTGCTCGCGCGCTGGCATCTGCAGGAAGAGGCATTGCCGAAGTCGGAGACCAATCCGCCCGGCCTTCCGAAGTTCTAAGGAGCAATGGCGTGACGCGGAACAAGATATCGATCAGCCATATCGGCTTCCTCAGCCCCGGCAACTACCCCGCGGACGATCCGTTGGATGGACTCGAAAAGACCTTGGCACTCCTGGAATATGGCGAGGCGCTCGGGTTTGCCAGCGCCTGGGTGCGCCAGCGGCATCTGGAGCCCGGCATCTCCTCGGCCGCCGCCTTCCTCGCGGCCGCCACCCAGAGGACAAGTCGCATCGAGCTCGGTACAGCGGTCATTCCGATCGGTTACGAAAACCCCTATCGACTGGCGGAAGACCTTTCGACTGTCGACGTGCTGTCGCGCGGTCGCCTGAATGTCGGCCTGAGCGCCGGCAAGCCGCCGCATCTCGATCTTATCGGGCCTCTCGCCTTTGACGGCGACTGGTCGGCCTACGACTTTTCGCACCAGCGGGTACTGCGTTTTCAGGAAAACCTGCGTGGCGGCGCGCTGGGCGACGACGACACGCTGATCAAGACGCCCTTTGGCGCGAAACGCCCGCGGCTGCAGCCGCATGCCAAGGGGCTCGCCGATCGGCTGTGGTATGGCGGCGGGTCGCTGCGTTCGGCCGCCTGGGCCGGAAGCCACGGCTTCAATCTGTTGATCGGCAACGTCACGACCGGCGAGGAGACGGACGCGTTTTTCGTGGCGCAGGCCCGCCAGCTTGCGCTCTATCGGTCCTCGGGCGGCGACGGCAGGCGCGTGGCGCTTGGCCGGGTCATCGTTCCCGTTGATAGTGCGGATGCAAGGACGCGCAAGCGCTATCTCGACTACGCGATCGGACGTACAGAGCGAACCCTGGCGCCGCAGGGGGAACGACGAACGCTCTATGCCCGCGACCTCGTCGGCACCTCGCACGAGATCCTGGAACGGTTGCATGCAGACCCGATTTTGCCGCATGTCCACGAACTGAGGCTCGAGCTTCCGTACGAATTCGAGGATGAGGATTACCGCCAGATTGTCCGTGACTTTGTAACACATATCGCTCCCGAGCTCGGGTGGTCGCCTGCCGACCAAAGGGCGGCCTAGAGAACAATGGCACCGAGCGCATCAAGCCTTGCAAGCAGGACAATCAACGTGACAAAGACAATCGATTACTTCTTCTCGATCGGCTCGCCGTGGTCCCATATTGGTTTCGATGGCCTGGTCGACCTTGCGACCCGTCATGGTGCTGAGATCAGGCCCTATTTGACCACTGTTGTCGAAGAAAACGGGGGCATCTTCTCGCGAAATCGGCCGGATGCACGCCGTGCCTATGGCGCACGAGACCTCAAACGCTGGGCCGGTGTGCGAGGGAAATCACTGCTTCTGGAAAACCGGCCGGCGCTCGGTGATCCGACGCCAGCATCACTGATCGTGATCGCCGCTTTTCTCGATGGCAAGGACTGGACCGGCCTCACGAGCGCCTTGCAGCATGCGTTTTGGGCCGAGGCCAAGGATATCGGCAATCCAAATGTCCGTGGCGCGATTGCGCACGAAACGGGGCTCGACGGCGCGGCGCTGGTTCGGCGCGAAACGGATGACGACGTCAAGGCGAAATGGGGGAAAGATCGCGAACATGCCTTAGCAAGCGGCGTTTTTGGTTTCCCGACCTATCGCTATGACGGTGAACTCTATTGGGGACAGGACAATTTGCCGTTCCTGGAGCGCCATCTGGCCGGTGATCGGCCATAGTTCGTAAGCGATCCTCTGTCCTCAAATGAGAATGCGACCATGAATGACAAAGCAAACCTCACCGTCGAACCGGGTCCGCAAACACAGCTGATCAAGGCGGGATATGATCCCGACAGCCAGCGCGGCTTTATCAATCCCCCTGTCGTTCACGGATCGACAGTGCTCTTTCCCGACGCGCGGACGATGGAAACGCACGGGCAGAAATATACCTACGGGACGCGCGGGACGCCGACCACGGATGCACTTTGCGACGCAATCAATGAACTGGAGGGCGCAGCCGGCACGATCCTTGTGCCCTCCGGACTTGCGGCGGTCACAGTGCCATTGCTTGCCTATCTCGCTCCCCGTGACCACGCGCTTATCGTCGATTCCGTCTATGGCAATGTCCGCCAGTTCTGCGACGTCATGTTGGCGCGCCTTGGCATCGAAGTGGACTATTATGCTCCCTCGCTCGGGGCCGAAATCGAGACCCTCTTCAAGCCGAATACGCGGCTCGTGCACACCGAGGCACCCGGTTCCAACACGTTCGAGATCCAGGATATTCCCGCGATCGTCGCGGTTGCCCACAGTCATGGTGCAATCGTGATGATGGACAACACCTGGGCGACGCCGCTCTATTTCAGGCCACTGGACTTCGGCGCTGATATTTCCATCCAGGCGTCCACCAAATATCCGGCCGGCCACGCGGATATCCTGTTCGGAACAGTTTCAGCGAACGTTGAGCGTTGGCCGCGGTTGAAGGAAGTGAACGGGTTGCTGGGCCTTTGCGCTGCACCTGATGATGCCTACCAGGTACTTCGCGGCCTGCGGACACTTGGAATCCGGCTTGAGCGCCATCAGAAAAGCGCGCTTGAGATCGCCACGTGGCTTGAAGGTCGCGACGACGTCGAACGCGTGCTGCACCCCGCGCTGCCGACTTTCCCGGGGCATGACATCTGGAAGCGCGATTTCAAGGGGGCCACCGGTGTCTTCTCGTTTGTCCTTCGTGTCGAGCGTGAGGATCAGTTCAAGACGAAAGCGCAGGCCTTTTTGGACGCGTTATCCATATTCGGCCTGGGCTATTCCTGGGGCGGATTTGCCTCGCTCGCGCTTCATGTCAATCTTGACGAACGCAAGGTGACGCCCGTGCCGACAGAAGGGCCAGTCCTGCGCCTGCAAGTCGGATTGGAAGATGTAGACGACCTCAAGGCGGATTTGGAGCGAGCGTTTTCTGCCGCTCGAGCAGCCTAGGTGGCTGTGGCAAACAGCTTTGAGCGATAGGCCGAGCCATTGTCGGTCATCACTCGCGTGGTTTTCACGTCAAGCCGGCCGAACCAGCTCAAGGCTCGATTGAGAAAGTCGGTCGTATCTGCCTGGCCGTCGGACGGCAGGGTCTCGGTATAGGCCAGACGGGAGGCGTCATCGACGGCGACGTGCAGGAACTCCCAGCCGTGGCCTTTGTTGGTGTGCATACCGGGCCTCCCCCGCAGGAACCGATGACCGATACCGTTGATCTTACCTAGCTTCTTGATGTCCATATGGGTCATCTCACCTGGCCTATGCCGTTCGTAACGGACCACCGGCAGCTTGGGCTGGAGCAAGGCCAGACGATTAAGCCCGAGCCGCTGCAAGACCAGCCCGACCGTTGAGCGGGCCATGCCGAGCTCCTGCGCGATGACTGGCCCGGCCTGCCGCTGTCACGAAGCCGTTCAATAGCAGCGACCTGCGCGTCCGCCAGAAGATGAGGACAATGTTGCGGCGCCGAACTGCGGTCGTCGAGCGGCCTCTTCGCAACGGGCGTGGAGCGCACCGAGCTTCTTTTCATTCAACTTCTCGATGCCCACACAAACTCATTCTCGGCATCTGTGAACGCAGGGTGGCTATATTCTTATCAGGCATATTCTAAAAAGATGTCATACATGTTTGACAGGTTGACTGATATCTGTCTAATCTAACGTTAGACAAGTTGGTGTGGCCAGGCCGCGCCTTTCACATGCCGGAGGACCAATGATCATCACCGACGTCGAAGTGCGGGTTTTCCGCACGACCACGCGCCGCCATTCGGACAGCGCCGGTCACGCGCATCCCGGCCCGCCGCACCAGGTAGAGCAAGCGATGCTGACTGTTCGCACCGAGGACGGCCATGAAGGGCATTCCTTCACGGCGCCAGAAATCGTGCGGTCGCATGTGATCGAAAAATTCGTCAAGAAGGTCCTGATTGGTCAGGACCACCGAGATCGCGAGCGGCTTTGGCAGGACCTTGCCCATTGGCAACGGGGATCGGCCGCGCAGTTGACGGATCGCACGCTCGCGGTGGTCGACTGCGCCCTTTGGGACCTTGCCGGGCGGACTTTGAAGCAACCTGTATACAAGTTGGTCGGCGGTTATCGCGACAAGGTGTTAGCCTACGGTTCCATCATGTGCGGCGATGAACTGGAAGGCGGGCTCGCAACACCTGAAGACTACGGTCGCTTTGCCGAAGCCCTCGTCAAGCGCGGCTATAAAGGCATCAAGTTGCACACCTGGATGCCGCCTGTCAGCTGGGCGCCGGACGTGAAAATGGACATCAAGGCCTGTGCGGCCGTGCGCGAAGCCGTCGGGCCGAACATCCGCCTGATGATAGACGCCTTTCATTGGTACTCGCGCACCGATGCGCTCGAGTTGGGGCGGGGACTGGAAAAGCTCGGCTTCGATTGGATCGAAGAGCCGATGGATGAGCAGTCGCTGTCTTCCTACAAGTGGCTGGCCGATAATCTCGATATCCCCGTCGTTGGTCCGGAAAGCGCCGGCGGCAAACATTGGCACCGTGCCGAATGGATCAAGGCGGGCGCCTGCGACATCTTGCGAACCGGGGTGAATGACGTTGGCGGCATCACGCCCGCACTAAAAACGATGCATCTCGCCGAGGCCTTCGGCATGGAGTGCGAGGTACACGGCAACACGGCGATGAACCTGCATGTCGTCGCGGCGACGAAGAATTGCCGCTGGTACGAACGCGGGCTGCTTCACCCGTTCCTCGAATACGACGACGGACACGACTACCTGAAATCGCTGTCCGATCCGATGGATCGCCAGGGGTATGTGCATGTCCCGGATCGGCCGGGGCTGGGCGAGGACATCAACTTCGAGTTCATTGAAAACAACCGGGTGCGGTAAGAAGCAAGGCATCTTTCATGAAGACCATTCTCGCTTTTGGAGACAGTCTGACGTGGGGAGCGGATCCGCAGACCGGTCTGCGCCATGCGCCTGAAGGTCGTTGGCCCGAGGTGCTCTCGCGTGAACTCAACGGTACGGCAAAGGTCATTCCCGAAGGGCTCGGCGGCCGCACGACCTGCTACGACGACCACGGTGGACCGGCATGCCGCAATGGTGCCAAAGCGCTGCAAGTGGCGCTCGCAAGCCACATGCCGCTCGATCTCGTCATCGTGATGCTCGGTACCAATGACATCAAGCCCGTGCATGGCGGACGGGCGGAAGGAGCGGTTTCCGGCGTGCGCCGGCTGGCGCAGATCATCGACACTTTTCCTTACAAGCCAAGTGGTGCGAAGCCGAAAATGCTGATCGTTGCCCCTCCACCCTGTTGCGCCGGTCCGGGCGGGGTGCCAGCGGCTGGACGCAGCGTTGCTGAATCCGAGCGACTTTCTCCGCTCTACCGCAAGCTCGCAGATGAACTTGGACACGCCTTCTTTGATGCCGGCTCCGTCGCGCGCGCCTCGCAGGCCGATGGGGTCCATCTCGAAGCCGCTGCCACGGCGGCGATCGGCCGGGCGCTTGCAGCACCCGTTGCCGAAATTCTTGGGTGATCTGTCCCTGTGCCTGTGGAGGAACGGGCGGGGCAGAACGTGTAACCGGAAGGCCGAACTCCCTGATGGGCGGCCGCAATAGGAGGAAACATGAAACGCTTTCTAGCAACGGTCGCGTTCGGCGCGCTTCTCATCGCTTCAACGCCACACGGCGTCTACGCCGAAACGCCGGAAGATCAACTCGTCGTCGCAACGACGATGAGCAACATCCTGACGCTTGATCCCGCTGCCATCACTGGCCGCGAGACCGTTCAGGTCCTCAACAACATCTACGACACGCTGGTCATTCTTTCGCCGAAGGACCGCAGTGTCCAACCACGCCTTGCCGAGCGCTGGGAGGTTTCCGACGATCGCAATTCAATCCGCTTTCACCTGCGCAGCGATGCGAAATTTGCGTCGGGCAACCCCGTCACGGCTCAGGATGTTGCCTGGAGCCTGAAGCGCCTGCTTGCGCGTAATCTCGCGCAGTCGTCTTTCCTGAAGACACGAGGCTTTACGCTCGAAGAGGCCGACAAGGCCTTTGTCGCCGAAGACGACCACACCTTCGTTATCAATCTTCCGAAACCCGACGACCCGAACCTGCTGCTGATGATCCTTGCCCAGAACGGGCCCGGCTCCATCTTCGACAGCAAGACGGTTCTCGAGAACGACAAGGACGGCGATCTTGGCGCCGCCTGGCTGACCCTGAATTCCGCCGGTTCCGGTCCCTTCACGCTCACACAGTGGAAGTCGAACGAGTACATCATCCTCACGCGCAACGACGACTACTGGGGTGAAAAGGCCGCAATGAAGCGGGTGCTGATGCGCCATCTGCCGGAATCCCAGTCGCAGCGGCTGCTTCTGGAAAAAGGCGACATCGATGTTGCCTATTCCCTGCAGGCGCCGGACCTGAAGTCGCTCGAAGCCGACGAGGCAATTGCGATCGCATCGACACCGGGCTCGGGTTTTTACTATCTCAGCGTCTCGATGAAGGACGAGCGCTTTGCCAACAAGAAGGTGCGTGAAGCACTGCGTTATCTGATCGACTATGACGGTCTCGACAAGGCCGTGATGCCCTACTACGGCAAGCTGCATCAGCGGCCGTTGTCGACGGGCGTTCTCGGTGCGCTGCCGGACGAGGGGTACAAGCTGGATGTGGCCAAGGCAAAGGCACTGCTTGCCGAGGCAGGCTATCCGGACGGTTTCAAGACGACGCTGCGGGTCCTGTCCGAAGATCCGTTCATGAAGGCGGCGACAGCCATCCAGAACACGCTTGCCCAGGCCGGCATTCAGGCGGAGCTCATCAGCGGTTCGGGCGATCAGATCTACGGCGCGATGCGCGAGCGGAACTTCGAGCTGCTCCTCGGCCGTGGCGGCGGCGGCCAGCAGCCGCATCCCGACAACAACTTGCGCTCTATCGCCTACAATCCCGACAATTCGGACGACGCCAAGCTCACCAATTATCAGAGCTGGCGCACCAGCTTCCATGACGAGAAGCTGAACAAGATGATCGAGGAGGCCCTGGTCGAGCGCGACCCGGCCAAGCAGGCCAAGCTCTACGAGGGCGTGCAGCAGTACATGGACGAGATCGTCATGTCGATCCAGCCCTTCTCGGAAGTGATCGACACGGCAGCGTACCGAAGCGATGTGAAGGGGATGATCGTCAGCCCCTGGCTCTCGCGCTTCGAGGGCGTGACCAAGGAGCGGTAGTCGCTTCCAGACACTCGAGAAAATGAAGTGAAGAAGGCGCATGTGATCCATGCGCCTTCTTTCTTTGGCGACTGCGAAAAGCGCCGTGAACCAGACGCCAACGCACGTGGCCCCCGCAATCGGCAACGGCCCCTTGGCTGCCTGAGGTCGCTTCCTCTCGCTGTTAGCCTAAGTATTCCTCTCCTTCGCCGGCTTGCGTGGATGCCCACCAATCGCCCTCGCGATGCGAAGACCTTGATTGCCAGCACGGCTGGTGAAGGGAGTGAAGGGCAGCGGATTCAATCGCGCCGCAGCAGGTTCAGGGGGCTTGGGCTGCGCTTGCAAGAGCGCGAGGCGGACACCCGGGTCATTGGAAAAGCTGAAATCACGGGCAATTGTCACATCAGGCCAGGTTCGGTCGGGCAAACAAAAGCCCGGCGTTGAGCCGGGCGAGTTGGGGAGAAGGAGGTTTTTTTGGGAGGAGATGCGGCTTGCTCAGTGCGAGCCTTCGTACTCCAGCGAGGCGCCGATCAGCTCACGTGCGTAGGCGTGGGTTGCCTGGTTGGCGGGGATCGCCTCGCGTGGCAAAATTTCGGTAATCTCTCCGTGCAGCATGACCGCAAAGCGGTCGCACATGTGATCCACCACCGCCAGATCGTGCGTCACCATGATGTAGGTGAAGCCGCGCTCCTCACGCAGACGCTGAAGCAGGTTGAGGATTTCCGCCTGCACAGAAACATCGAGCGCCGACGTCGGCTCGTCGAGGAGCAGCAAGGACGGCTCGAGGATCAGCGCTCGCGCGATCGCAACGCGTTGACGCTGGCCGCCCGAGAGCTGGTGGGGAAAGCGATCGAGGAAGGAAACCGGCAAGCCGACGTCCGTGATTGCCTTGCGCATGCGCCCCTCTCGATCACCGAGCTTGTGGATGACAAGAGGCTCGTTCAGCACCGTGCGAACCGATTGTCGTGGATGCAGCGAACCGTAGGGATCCTGAAAGACCATCTGCAGGGTGCGGCAACGCTCGATCAACGGCATGTCACGCACCGACCTGCCGCCGATCAGCACGTCGCCGGTCCAGATGTCGGTCAGCATCGAGATGCAACGCAGCACCGTGGACTTGCCCGATCCGCTTTCGCCGACGAGGCCGAAACATTCGCCTGGTGCCACGGAGAAGGTGACGCGTGGCAACACCTTGACTGCGGTGGGACCGCTACCAAAGGTGATGGAGACGTCGCGAGCTTCGACAGAGACGGACATCAGGCTTTCTCCTCCAGCCATTCGGGACGGCGATCAAGCACGCTGAGCGGTGCCCGTGGGCCGCCGATCCGGGGCTGGGCTGCCAGCAAGCCGCGCGTGTAGGGATGTTGGGCCTTGTCGAGATCCCGCGCGGCCAGCGTTTCAACGATACGGCCGGCATACATGATGAGCACGCGATCGCAGAAATTGCGTACCAGGTTCAAATCGTGACTGATCATGATGAGCCCAATGCCGCGATCCCGCACCAGCCCATCGAGAATGTTCAACACCTGAAGGCGCACCGTGACGTCGAGTGCCGAGGTCGGTTCGTCGGCGATGACGAGCTCCGGATCGGCAAGTAGCATCATCGCGATCATGACGCGTTGCCCCATGCCGCCCGATATCTCGTGCGGATACTGATCATAAACGCGTTCCGGATCGCGGATCTTGACTGCCGCCAGCATGGCGAGCGCCTTCTGACGGGTTTCCGTTTTGCTGCACCTGAAGTGCCGCAGATAGGTTTCCGCCACCTGGTCACCAACTCGGCGAATTGGGTTCAAAGAGAATTTCGGATCCTGAAGGATCATGGACATACGCCGGCCGCGCACTTTGAGCAGTTCTTTTTCCGAAAGCGCCGTCAGATCGAGCTCGGCAAAGCGTAACGTGTCGGCGGTGATCGTGGCACCCGGCAGAAGTCGCAGCAGGGCGCGTCCGACCGTCGATTTGCCGGAGCCGGATTCGCCGACGATGCCAAGGCGTTCGCGGCCGAGGGTGAAGGACACGCTGCGCACGGCATCGGTCGCTGCGCCGCCGTAGCGGATGCGGAGGTTTTCGACCTGGAGAATATCTTTGCTCATCGGTCTACCTCCGGTTCATCTGCTTCGGATCGAGCGCATCGCGCAGCCCGTCGCCGAGAAGGTTGAAAGCGAGACTGACCGAAAGAATGGCGACACCCGGGAAAGTGACGAGCCACCAGCTGTCCAGCATGTACTTGCGACCTGTCGCGATCATCGCGCCCCATTCCGGCAGCGGCGGCTGAGCGCCGAGCCCCAGGAAACCGAGACCGGCAGCCGTCAGGATAACCGTCGCCATGTTCAGGGTGAGGCGAATGAGCACCGATGGCAGGCACATGGGCATGATCGACTTGACGATGATGCGTGTGGCCGATGCACCCTGGAGCCTGGCTGCGGAGATGTAGTCCGCCTTGCGAAAGGTCATTGCCTCTGCGCGCGCGAGGCGTGCGATCGGCGGCCACGACGTCAGCGCAATCGCAATGATGGCGTTGTTCAGGCTCGGGCCGAGCGCCGCAACGAAAGCGAGCGAGAGAATGAGGCTCGGGAAAGACAGGAAGATGTCCGTGATGCGCATCATCACGGTATCGACCTTCCCACCGAGATAGCCCGCAGTCGTGCCGATGACGAGCCCGATTGGGCCAACGACAATCGAGACGAGGAAGATGATCGTGAGCGTGATACGCGAGCCCCAGACCAGGCGACTGAAGATGTCGCGACCAAGCTCATCCGTGCCGAACAGATGCCCATTTCCGGGCGCCTGCAGGGTGTTTGCGAGGTTCTGGGCATAGGGATCATGGGTGGCAATCAGCGGCGCGAAGGTCGCGACAAGGACGAGCAGGACCAGGACCGCAAGACCGAAGGTCGAGGTCGGACTTTTCAAAAGGAAGCGCACGATGTTGTTGAGTGCGGCAAGCGGAGCCGGCAAGCGGAACGCAGTTTCAGCTTGGGTGGTCATCAGCGTGTCCTCGGGTCGAAGATGCGGTAAAGAACGTCGGACAGAAGATTGAGGGCGATAAAGATGATCCCGACGATCAGGACGCAGGTCATGACGGCGTTCATGTCGCCGGTGATGAGGTTATTGGTGAGATATTGGCCAAAGCCCGGCCACGCGAAGACCGTCTCGATCAGCACGGCGCCTTCGAGCAGCGAGCCATAGGCAAGCGCGATGATGGTGACCAGCTGCACCCGAATATTGATGAAGGCGTGCTGCCAGATCGTCTGACTGCGAGATAGGCCTTTGACACGTGCGGTCGTGACATATTCCTGACCGAGCTGATCCAGCATGAAGCTGCGGGTCATGCGCGTGATATAGGCGGACGAGGAGTAGCCAAGCAGCGAGGCCGGCAGGATAATGTGGTTGACGGCTGACCAAAACACATCCATTTCGCCGGCGATCAGGCTATCGATCAGCAGAAATCCGGTCCGCTCCTCGACAAGGCCAATGTAGAACTGGTCCATGCGTCCGCTGCCGCCGACGAGGCCGAGATAAGCATAAAAGACGATCAGCGCGATCATGCCGGTCCAGAAGATCGGCATGGAGTGCCCGAACAGGCTGAAGACGCGCACGACATGGTCGGGCCAGCGATCCTTGTTAACGGCAGCAAGCACCCCGAGCGGAACACCGAGGCCAGCCCCGATGAGGATTGCGAAGGTCGCAAGCTCGATCGTTGCCGGCATCACATGCAGGATATCCTGGATGACCGGCTGGCCGGTGCGGATGGAGGTTCCGAAGTTGCCGGTGAAAACATCTCCAAGATAGTAGGCGAATTGTTCCCAAAGTGGTCGATCAAGCCCGAGCGAACGATAGACCTGCTCGTAGGTCTCACGGGTCGCGTCCTCCCCAACGATGGCGCGGACCGGATCGGCAGGCATGAGGCGGCCGATGAAGAACGTCAGGAGCAGAAGGCCGAGCAACGTGACCGCAATGGTCCCGACCTGCCCGGCCACGCCGTGGAATCGTAGGCGACGAATTGACATGGTTCCTCCGTTTGTCAGTCGCCTTCGGTGAGGCGTTACAGGCTCCAATCCTGTATGACAACTTTCATTGAACCTGTCACAGGTTATATCGAGTGTCAAGCAGAGCTGACGGAGAGGAAGTCATCTCTGCGGGGCGTGAAGCAGTCGATAAGCTCTCCTGCCTCCAGGCATTCGCAGCCATGTTCCGTGTTTCCGGGGATTACGAGGCTGTCGCCAGCTTTCAGTTCGTAAGCCTGGCCGTTGCGAAAGAAGCGAAATTTACCGCGCGCCACATAGGTGGATTGCACGTGCGGGTGGCGGTGGAGCTTGCCTTTCGCACCGTTTTCGAACCGGAAGGAGACAACCATCAGCTCGGGCGATTGCGAAAGGACCTGGCGGGTAACGCCGGCGTCGGTCGAAACAGTGGGGAAAATAGGAAGAGACATGCGGACCTCATTGGCGATGTATGACAACATCACCATACATGTCTTATCCTGTATGACAACTATTCGCGTTTGTTAAATTGCTTCGGGGGTCATGGTGCGGGAACGCAAAAGCGCGTTGTACCGATCAAGGCTTCCTCGCAAGTGGGCGCGCATGCGTTCGCGCGCCGCTTCAGCATTGCCTTCGATGATTGCCTCAACGATCTGGCCGTGCTCCTCCTGAAGGTGGAGGTTATAGTCCTTCGGGCGCGACCCCGGCGCGGATCCCTGCAACTCTCCGCGTGGAATGATTCCAGTCCGGATCAGTTGGAGAAATTCCGGAAAGCGCCGGTTTTGCGTGGCTTCCGCAATCGCCAGGTGAAGCTCAAAATCCGCATCGCGCGTCGGGTTGCCAGTTGCAAGGCACTCGCCTACCCGATGATGGGCCTCCAGGATGGTCTCGATCTGGGCGGGTGAACGGCGCGCGGCCGCCAGTCCTGCCGATTCCACCTCGAAAACCGTGCGAAGTTCGAGAAGCTCGATGACCGAGGAAATCCGCTCGGTCTTCAAATCCTTGAAGGGCTGGTTTTTTTCCGGCTGTGTCTCAAGGGCAAATATGCCGGCGCCCTTGCGCGCTTCGACCAGCCCGTCGGCGCGAAGGATGGCAATCGCTTCACGCACGACTGTACGGCTGACGGAATATTCGCGCGTCAGAGCGCTTTCGCTCGGAAGCCGGTCGCCAGGGCGAAACACGCCTTCCGCCAGATCGCGACGCAGCGCGGCGCTGATTTTTGCCGCAAGCGACGTGCCACGCTCGATAGTGTTTACGGCTTCCATTTTCGTCCCAACATGCCTAAACCTGTCTGGCATGTTAGTCGTTATCTGTTCGAATGCAAGTGCGACCCTCTCAACCAGTGCTAGCGCAAGGTGCGCAGCATGGAGCGATATCGCGTCTGGCTGTTCTTCAGGTGATCGCGCATGGCCGCGCGAGCCTGTTCCTCATCTCCGCTTTGGATCGCGTCGAGTATCGCCTCGTGATCATCGAGGAGCCGCCGCATCTCGACGGAGGGAAGGGCGGCTTCTCGCTTCATCTCTGGATACGCCAAAGTTGGCGGACGAGGCAATTGCTCCTCAATCCGGTCGCAAATCGGCAGGCAAAAGCCCGTCTGGTACATTCTGATAGGATACCGGCCTTAGGAACCTGCGGATCGACATTGTCCCGACCGAGGTGGCGCCGAAATTCGTAGAGGCCGGATAAGGCCCGCCATGAACCATGGCGTCGCAGACTTCGACGCCTGTCGGAAAGCCGTTGACAAGAAGACGGCCGGCCTTGCGTTCCAGGATCGGCATAAGTTGGCGCGCAAGATCGGTGTCCCCGTCGTTGAGATGAAGGGTTGCGGTCAACTGGCCATCGAAACGCCTGGCGACGGCGATCAGTTCTTCAATGCTTTCGACCGTGACGATGAGGCCGAGCGGGCCGAATACTTCTTCTGAAAGCGTGTGATTGGCGAGCCAGTCCCGTGCCGAAACGAGGAAGAGATTGGGCGTGGCGTTGCGCCGATCGCAGCTGGACGTGAAGACGTCGCGAACACCATTGCCTGAGGCAATGCGATTGCGCCCATCGCGATAGGCTTTGGCAATTCCGTCCGTCAACATCACTTGCGCGCCGATCTGTGAAAGCGCCGCACGCGCGCTTTCCGCAAACGCTGGCGCCTCCCCTGCTGCGATCACGGCAATGCCCGGATTGGTGCAGAATTGTCCGGCGCCCATTGCCAGCGAGCTTGCCCAGCCCCTGGCGATTTCCTCACAGCGGGCCGTGCCGGCCTCGGGCAGGATGAACATCGGGTTGACCGAACCCAGTTCGCCAAAGAAGGGGATCGGTTCCGGGCGCTGGGCACACAGGTCGAAAAGCGCGCGGCCACCCGCAAGGGAGCCGGTGAAGCCGACGGCCTTGATCAGGGGATGTGTAACCAGGCCGGTGCCGACGTCCCGGCGGCCGCCCTGGATGAGGGAGAATACGCCGGGGTGAAGCCCTTGCGTCCTGATCGCTGCATCGGCAGCCTCTGCAACCACCTCGCTCGTCCCTGGATGGGCGGAATGGCCCTTCACGACGACCGGGCATCCGGCGGCAAGGGCCGACGCGGTATCGCCGCCCATCGTCGAGAAGGCCAAGGGAAAATTGGAGGCACCGAACACCGCAACGGGACCGACTGGTCGCTGAACCAGTTGGATGTCGGGGCGCGGCAGGGGCCTTCTTTCTGGAAGCGCCTCATCGTGGCGCCTATCGAGATAGTCGCCCTGTCGGACATGGGCTGCAAATAGCCGGAGCTGGCCGGTGGTGCGTGCACGTTCTCCTTCCAGCCGGGCGGCCGGCAGACCGGTTTCTGAGCTGCCGATCTCGGTAATCGCCGCCCCGCGGCTTTCGATCTCATCGGCAATGGCTTCGAGAAAGGCGGCGCGCTCTTTCCGGCTGGAATAGCCATAGGACCAGAAGGCGTCCTCGGCCGCTTTCGCAGCCCTGTCGACCAGATCCGGCGTGCCGACGGAAAACTCTAACGCGGCGCCATGGGCCGGTTCGCTTCTGAAGGTCTGCTCGGTCGCGATCCACTCGCCCGCAACCAGGTGTTTGCCGTGAGGGGTGAAGGTCATTGTCACTCCTTGAAGATGGGATTGTCGGTGAAGGCACCGCCTTGAAAGCGCGCCATTGAACTATCGGGGGTGGGCTTCGCCACGCTCGTTTCGATTTGCTTGCGCCAGGCCTCGGCGTTGTCTTTCGCCCTCCAGCCGAGCCAAGCCAGATGCGAATTGTCCCACCAGCAGGCGTCGTTTGCCGACGCGCCCCAAATGACCGGGCAGCCAAGCACTGGTGCGCGGAAGGCGGCTTCGATCAGCGATACGAAATCGCCATGGGAAAACCAGGTCGACAGCATCCGGTGGTCCATCGGCTCAGCTGTACAGGAGCCAATGCGCACGAGTGCCGTCTCCTGTCCGAACTTGTCGAAGTACAGGCGGGCGAGGGATTCACCGAGGCATTTGGAGACACCATAGAGCCCGTCGGGCCGATAAGGGGCATCGGGCCCAAGTCGATCCGTCTGCGGATAGTAGCCGACCGTGTGGTTTGAGCTTGCAAAGACGATGCGGGGCAAGCCATGGGCGCGAGCGGCCTCGTAGAGATTGTAGAGGCCGACGATATTGCCGGTGACTATCTCGTCGAACGGGCGTTCGACGGAGATCCCGCCGAGGTGCACGATACCGTCGCAGCCCGCGACCATCGCATCGACCGCCCCCGGTTCTGCGAGATCGCAGTGCATCCATTCCTCGTTGGGGCCGGGGTCCTGCGCTGGTGCGATGTCGGCAAGGCGGATCGTTTCGGCAAGCGACGCCAGTCGCGTTCGCAAGGCGCGACCAAGCGCTCCAGCCGCGCCCGTGATCAGGAGGCGTTTCATTCGGGTCTTGACCTTGAACAAGTTATCATACAATACGGACTAACATGTATTATCTCTTGTCTGCAATACCCCAATGGAGGACCGAATGCTGACCGTCGAAACCAGGCAGGCCGTTAATCCGGACTACGCGCGAGCGCTCGACACGGAGGGCCTGCGTAAGCATTTCCTGGCGCAGGATATGTTCCGTCCCGGTGAGATCCGGCTGATCTACACGCATTACGATCGCTTCGTTATGGGAGGTGCCGTTCCAGACGGCACCACGTTGACGCTCGATCGGGTCGAGGAAACGAAGACGCCGTCCTTCCTCGACCGGCGCGAAATGGGCATCGTGAACATCGGTGAGGCCGGTACGGTGACGGCCGGTGATGAGATATACGCACTCAACCGCGGCGACGTGCTCTATCTCGGAGCCGGTTCCGGTGCGGTGACGTTTGCCGGGAACGGGCGGTTCTACATCGTCTCCTGCCCGGCGCACCGCACCCTGCCGGCTCGGCTTGTGACGCTCGGCGAAAGCAAGGAGGTCAAGCTTGGCGCGACGGAAACCTCCAACAAGCGGACCATCAATCAGTTCATCCACCCGCTCGTGATGGAGAGCTGCCAGCTCGTGCTCGGCTACACAACGCTCGAAGACGGCTCCGTTTGGAACACGATCCCCTCCCACGTGCATGATCGCCGCATGGAGGCCTATCTCTATTTCGGTATGGACGAAAAATCTCGCGTGCTCCATCTGATGGGTGAGCCACAGCAGACGAGGCATCTGTTTATCGCCAACGAGGAAGGCGCGATCTCGCCGCCATGGTCGATCCACTCGGGCGCGGGCATCGGCTCTTATACCTTCATCTGGGCGATGGCCGGCGATAATGTCGATTACACGGACATGGATTTCATTCAACCGGCGGATCTGCGATGAAAAATCTCTTTTCTCTTGAAGGACATAAGGCTCTCGTCACGGGGGCGAACACCGGTCTTGGTCAAGCGATTGCGGTTGGCCTGGCTCAGGCGGGCGCTGAGGTCGTCTGTGCCGCGCGCAGGGCGCCCGACGAGACCCTGGCACTCATCGACAGGGCCGGGGGAAAGGCGACTGCCCTTGCGCTTGATTTCGCCAATCCGATGGCAGCGGCCGGAATCTTTGCCGGTGCGGGATTCGACATTCTCGTCAACAACGCCGGCATCATCCGTCGCGCGGACGCAGTCGACTTTACCGAAGCCGATTGGGATGCGGTTATGGATGTGAACCTCAAGGCACTGTTCTTCACGGCGCAGGCTTTTGCCAGGGAGCTGCTTGCGAAGGGCATGCCCGGCAAGGTGGTCAACATCGCTTCGCTGCTATCCTTCCAGGGCGGAATTCGCGTGCCGTCCTACACCGCCGCCAAGCATGGCGTTGTGGGCGTCACGAAGCTCCTCGCCAACGAATGGGCGTCAAAAGGCATCAACGTCAATGCGGTTGCGCCCGGCTACATCAAGACGAACAACACCGAGGCCTTGAGGGCAGACCCCGACCGCAACAAGGCAATACTCGAACGGATTCCGGCAGGCCGCTGGGGCCGCGCCGAAGACATTGCCGGCGCGACGGTGTTCCTGTCGTCGGCGGCTGCAAACTACGTCCATGGTGCGGTTTTGAATGTTGATGGCGGTTGGCTGGCACGTTAGCCGTCAACTTGTATGATGACTTGTATGATAACTATTGACATTAGTGTGATGAGCCGGCTATTTGGAGTCATCAACCAAAGAGGAAACCAACGTTATGACCCCTGAGCAAATCAAGGCCGCACTTGGATCGGGCCTGCTTT
>NZ_JTLA01000081.1:0-43486 GCF_000799055.1 Ensifer sp. ZNC0028 | reverse complement strand
GCACGGCTGCTGGATCTCTGTGACGAGCACAGAGATGAGGGTGGGTTGGGCTGGCCTCGTGCCAAGCCGCCGGCAAAAGCATGGACAAATACTGGCGCCAACATCGCCCCCTCATTCCTGTGCCTGTCACAGGAATCCAGCCGCGTCGCGTCGGCGGCGCGAGGGACTTTTCCCACCAGGCCGGACGTTCACGTGCCAGGACTGCATTTCCCGCCGTGCCGACACACGGCTGCTGGATTTCTGTGACGGGCACAGAGATGAGGGTGGGTGCGGCTGGCGTCGTGCCAAGCCGCCAGATGAGGGTGGAAGGGGGCGGCCTCGTGCCCAACCGCCGGATGAGGGTGGAGGGGGTGGGGCTTGAGCCAATGGGACACATTCGGATCGGCGGCGATGGTCTCGTCGAACAGCGCTTTTCTCTTCGCTTCCCCCGCGCCAAACTTTTTTGGGAAAATTTCGACACCGCTGTCGGCACCGTGATTTCCCGTTCGTCATTTAGGCAGGGAGGCAATCTGGCTTCCTCCACCGGAGCGGGATAGGAAAAAAATCCGCGCGGGTCTTTCGCCCGCAGCCTGCTCTACCTATCTGGGTTTCACCACGCCGGCACCCCCTGAGGTCACGAGGACCGGGACTGGCGTGACAGAGGAGAATGGACAATGCGCGTAGTGGTTTTTGTAAAGGCGACCGAAGACAGCGAAGCGGGCAACATGCCCTCGACCGAGCTCTTGGAAGCCATGGGCAAGTACAACGAGGAACTGGTCAATGCCGGCATCATGCAGGCGGGCGAGGGGCTGCAGCCCTCATCGCGCGGCGCTCGCGTCGCCTTCGACGGGGCCGACCGCATGGTCATTGACGGTCCCTTCGCCGAGACCAAGGAACTGGTCGCCGGCTTCTGGATCTGGACCGTCAAGGACATGGCCGAGGCGATCGCCTGGGTGAAGCGCTGCCCTAACCCGATGCCGGGTCCGAGCGAAATCGAAATCCGCCCGGTCTTCGAGATGGAAGATTTCGGCGACCTGGTGACGCCGGAGATCGCCGCCCGGGACGAGCAACTGCGCGAGAAGATCGCCAACCAGTAAGGGCACTTAGCCGAACCTTGGAGTGGTCTTGCCCATCTCCTCAGGTTTAACCCGAGTGCCAACCCTGCTTGCCCCTCACCCCGCAGGCGGGGAGAGGGGACGAGCCCGGTTCTCGGTGATTTCGAACGCGGCGCCGTTACGGTCAAATGTGTCTGGTCGGGGGTGGGGCCGGATTGCGGTGCTTGTCGCCGAGGGAGTGAGTGCCACGCATGTCCTTCACTCCGCCAAGCGGGGAGAAGGTGGCCGGCGGGCGGGATGAGGGGCAAGCCCTCACCGGGCGGATGAGGGGCAGTCGTCACCGGGCGGATGAGGAGTAAGTCCTTACCGCGGGACGGGGGCGGCCGCTGGTGTTGCGCGGTGACAAGGTGCTGCGCGGCGAGTGGGACGAAGGCCGTCCGCGGGATGAACGGCTGCCGCAATGTCCGGATCGTGTCGACGTTGGCTGAAGGTCTGATCTACTTCCCGTAGAGATTGTATTAACCGTGTTCGTTTACCTTATTTGCGGGGTTTGAACCGGAGTGGGGCAATGGTCAGGACGAGCAGTTTCGTCGTTTTTCTTCTTTCAAGTGTTTCGATTGCGGCGGCTGCCGATATCGACGGTCCGCTGGTGGGGCCGCAGGACGCCTATGAGGTGCCGGTGGAGCAGGCGTCGGGCGGCATCGTCGGCTATGTCGAGACGTCCTATGGCGCTGCCGTGGACTCGCCCGGCGATATCGATGCGGATGCATGGGACCTGCGCGGCGCGGTGAACTTCGACGCCGGCGCCGGCATGAACCTGCAGGTCGATCTCGGCTACACGCGCGCCTCCTTCGAGGATATCGACACCAACAGCTATGACGGTGCGCTGCACGGCTACTACCGCAACGATCTCTTTGCGGCCGGCGTCTTCGTGCAGGGCGCACGGCTCGACCCGGGTATCGGCGTCGACCTCAACGACTACATGGGTGGTGTCGAGGCGGCTTATTTCCTCGATACCTGGACGCTGCACGGCGCGCTCGGCTACGGCCAGGCGAGCGTCGAAGACTTCGACGACATCGACGCCGACCATTACATGGGCTCGCTCGGCGCCCGCATCTACGCGACCGACAACCTGCGCTTCGACGTCGACGGCTCGCTACATCGCATCAGCGAAAACGACCTGGACTACGACCTGCGCAGCGTGAAGCTGACGGCCAACTACCGGCTGGACGCCTTCCCGGTCACGCTCTTTGCCGGCTACAAATACACCAATGAGGAACTGTCGGGGCTGAGCGCCTCGGTTTCCGGCGACACCAGCACCCTCTTCGGTGGCCTTCGCTTCTCCTACGGTTCGACGACGCTCAAGGAAGAAGAGCGCCTCGGCCCGGTCTGGTCCAGCAATCGCCTGGCGTTCTGATCGGCTTGGCGTTCTGATCGGTCTGGGGGGCGGCGACATTTTGCGCCGCCGCCGGCCAGGGACAATCATCAGGCAAGAGCATGGTGGCACCGCGCGTCTGACAAGGCGCGCGGTGTTCTTATGTCATCGCAGGCTCCTCAGATAATTAGCCCGATCGAACGGGTTCGCACCCAGCCGGGGCCGGGCGGGTTGTGTGCCTGCGATCGGGGCGTAATGATCGAACGCGCTTTCAAGCACGCCTGCGCCGCTGGTAAGCCCCGGCAACTGCCGCTGGACACCCTGGACGTTGGCCGATGCCATCGTCCCCTTGAGCCGGGCAACGCCACCCTCCATCACCGCATCCGTCGTCGATGCGCCTGATTTCGCAAGCAGCGTGTGGATGGCGGTGAGCACGGATGCGGGCGCTTCGAGGCGGAAGCTGTCGATCGGCTCGCAGACGACCGTGCTGGCCGAAGACAATGCCTCGGCGAGCACCAGCGGCGTCAGCCGGCGAAAATCGACGGCGGTGCTCGCCGGCGATGTCTGGCGCGCCGCCGTCATGGCGACGTGGCAATCGATCACCTGCCAGCCGAAGACACCCGCCTTCAGCGTCTCGGCGACAGCCTCTTCGACCGCCCGGTAAAAGCTCGCGGGCATCTGCCCGACATCCACCTCCAGGGCAAAACTGTTCCCAGCTGCCGGCGGCCGCGGTTCGATCCTGAGGCCGACGGTTGCGAGAAACGGGTTCGGTTCGCGGAAGATGATCTCGATGCCGGTGCCGGTACCGACGGGCCTTTCGACACAGATGACCGTGCTTTCCTCGAACTGCGCGGCGAGGCCGAAATCGGCAGACAGGGTCGCCTCGATCACCTCCTTCTGCACCTCGCCATAGAGCGAAACGAACATCTCGCTGGCGTCGTCGCTGCAGCGCAGGTTGATGAACGGGTCCTGTTCAGCCAGTTGCTGGAGCGCAAGCCAGAGCGCCGTGTTGTCCGACGGGCGCACCGGCCGCACCAGGGTTTCGAGCGTCGGCGGCGCGAAGTGAAACGCCCCGGCAGCACCGCCGCCGACGCCGACCCAATCGCCGATGCGGGCTTGGGCAAGCCCGCCGATCTTGGCGATGCGGCCGGCTGTCACCTGCTCGACCTTCTGCAGGTGGCCCTGGTCGAAGAGCTGGATGCTGGTGACCTTTGCCGCGCCGCCGGGCAAAGCGAGATAGTCGCGCGTGGCGACGGTGCCCGAGGTCAGGTTGAGAAAGGCGAGTTTTTCACCGCCCCAGCCGCGCTCGATCTTGAAGATCCGCCCTTCGACCGGCGCATCAGGGGCGGGCGCTTTCGCCGGCAACAGCGTCTCGATCGCGGCGATCAGGTCCGGCACGCCGACGCCGGTCATGGCGATGCCGCAATAGACCGGGTGCAGAAGGCCGGCGGCAAGCTGTGTCGCCAAAGCCTTCTTCAACCGTTCGACAGTCAGGCGCTGAGGCGCCAGCACATAGTCGTCGAGCAAGGCCTCATCGTTGGCGGCAAGCGCCTCCGAAAGCGCCGAGAAATGCGGCTCCTGCGCAAGGTCGACTGGCACGGTTCTCGCCTGCCGGCTGCCGGCCCCGACCGCCGCCGACATGATGACGGGGCGGACCGAGAGTTGGCCGGCGATCTCTTCGACGACCTCGGCGGGACGCGCGCCCAGACGATCGATCTTGTTAACGAAGAACAGGAAGGGGACGCCGAGACGGCGTAGCGCCCGCACCAGCACGCGGGTCTGCGCCTGCACGCCTTCCACGGCCGAGACGACCACGACGGCGGCATCGAGCGATTGCAGCACCCGCTCGACCTCGGCGATGAAGTCCGGATGCCCGGGGGTGTCGATGAGGTTGACGACCAGATCGCCAAGCCTGAACGACACGACGGAGGCGGCGATGGTGATGCCTCGCTGCCGCTCGAGTTCCAGGCTGTCGGTCTGGGTATTGCCGCTGTCGACGCTGCCGAGCTTGTCGATCGCGCCGGTGTCAAAAAGCAGTCGTTCCGTAAGGCTAGTCTTGCCTGCATCCACGTGGGCGAGGATGCCCAGATTCAATGTGCGCATATCCCATCAGCTTCTCAAAAATTCGGATCTGGGTTTCTTGAGAAGTGACTCGGCGCATCGGGGCCTCCAGACTTGAGCTTCTTGCGGATCGCGCAACCCACGGCAGGCGAGGGTGCTCGTGAAATCTAAGGACGCCACGTGAAGGGCGTCAAGCGCCGCCGGATAACTCTGAATTGGTGTTGCAGATTTGCTGGCTGTGGCCGGAGCCATCGAAAATCGCGATGCTCCCCCTTCAAGGGCGCACGCGAGATCCGGGCGAACACAATGTCTGGTCGTACTTATTAGTATATGCTAACTTCCTTCCGCCAAAGAAAAAGGGGAGGCAAACATGGATATGACCCGTCGCGCCGTCGCTTTGGGCGGCGCCGGCCTGCTTGCATCAGCATCGTTCTTACCTGCGAACGCGCTGGAATCGCCGCTTTTCGATCCGGTCGAGGCTGCCGATGATTTCTGGCTGGCGGTGGAAGCCTATATCTACGGCTACCCACTGGTGACGACGGAAATGACCCGCCGGGTGGTGACCAATGTGGCCAAGCCCGAAGGCAGCAAGGGGCCGATGGGCCACGTCATCAAGCTGCGTGAATATCCGAACGCATCCTTCAAGGATGTCACCGCGCCGAATGCCGATACGCTGTACACGACAGCCTTCGTCGACGTCGGTAAGGAACCGTGGGTGCTGTCGATCCCCGACATGAAGGATCGCTTCTTCCTGTTTCCGATGCTCGACGGCTGGACGACGGTGTTTCAGGTGCCGGGCAAGCGCACGACCGGCGGCGGGGCGCAGGCCTATGCCATTACCGGGCCGGGCTGGCAGGGAAGCCTTCCCGACGGCGTGACCGAATACAAATCCTCAACCGGCATCGTCTGGATCCTCGGGCGCATCTATTGCGATGGCACGCCGGAGGACTATGCGGCGGTGCATAAGCTGCAGGACGAATGCAAGCTCTGCCCGCTCAGCGCCTATGGCAAGGACTGGACGCCGCCCGCCGGCAAGGTCGATCCGGCGATCGACATGAAGACGGCGGTGCGCGAGCAGGTCAACCGCATGGATGCGGTCGAATATTTCACGCTTCTTTGCGAGTTGATGAAGACCAATCCGCCGACGGCGGCCGATGGCGAAGCGGTCGCCAAGTTTGCCGAGATCGGCATCGTACCGGGCCAGGATTTCGACAAGAGCAAGCTCGACGTCGCCTTCGTCTCGCGCATTCCTCCCATGGCGTTCCACCGCACCATGCTGCATTTCAAGTTCAGCGATGGCGACATCCAGAACATCAACGGCTGGGGCTTTACCACCAAGACCGGCATCTACGGCACCAACTACCTGCAGCGGGCGCTGATCACGGCGATCGGGCTTGGCGCCAACCGTCCGCAGGATGCGATCTATCCGACGTCGCTGAAGTCCAGGGACGGCCTGGTTTCCCGCGCCTATCACGGCTCCAACAAATACGTCGTCACCTTCCCCAAGGGGCAATTGCCGCCGGTGCGCGGCTTCTGGTCGATCACCATGTACGACGAGAACTATTTCTTCGTCGACAATCCGCTCAACCGCTATTCGATCAGCGCCCGCGTCAGCCCCAAGGCCAATGCCGACGGATCGACGGAGATCTACATCCAGAATGAATCGCCCGGAAAGGACAAGGAAAACAACTGGTTGCCGGCTCCGAAGGACAAGTTCATCCTGATGATGCGGCTCTATTGGCCGGACGACAGTCCGCCTTCCATTCTCGACGGCTCGTGGCTCATCCCGCCGGTGAAAAAGGCGGGATGACAAAGGCGAAAGCGTCCCTGCGTCTTCGCGTGAAGGCGCAGGGCGTCGCGATCAGGCTGCGGCTCAGCGCTTCGGCAGCACGAGATCGCCGACCGTATAGATGTGAAACTCGCTGCGCGAGACCTCGTCCAGCTTGCAGAACTTCTCCGCGAACACCGGATCGGAGAAGAACTCGTCGACATTTCCGGTGCCCTGTATCGCCTCGACATTGACGACGGTCTCACCGTCCGTGCTCTTCGACAGCGTGCTCCAGAGAAAACCTTCCTTCCGTTCGGCAACGTAATGCACGACGTCCTGGATGACGGCGAAGGCTTCTTCCTGCTTGCCGGGATGGGCGTGAATGACGTTGACGACGAAGGTCGTCGGAGCGGGGGATGCCGAGAATGTGGGGCTAGGGATCGTTGTCATGCTTCTCTCCATTTGAACGTCGCGGCGCATCGGCCGCGACGGCATCTGGATATCGGCAGAGAAATAGCGGATAAATGAGCGCGTATTCTCATCACTTCGGAAAATAATTCCGCAATCGGCGCGCGATGGACAAGCTCGGAACGCTCAGCATTTTCATTCAGGTGGCAGAGGCCGGCAGTTTCGTGGCCGCCGGCCATCGCCTCGGGCTTTCGGGCTCGGCCGTCGGCAAGGCGATCGCACGGCTCGAAGACGAGATGGGCGTGCGCCTGTTCAACCGGTCGACGAGAAGCATGGCGCTGACCGAGGACGGCAGCTTCTTTCTCGACACCTGCCGCCGCATCCAGTCCGAGTTCGAGACCGCGCAGGCGCAACTGTCGCGCTCGCATGCGACGCCGCGCGGGCAGCTGCGCGTCAGCCTGCCGCTCGCCGGCATGCTGCTGATGCCGACCATTTCGGACTTCATGCGCGCCTATCCGCTGATCAATCTCGACCTCGATTTCACCGACCGGCTGGTCGATGTGATCGAGGAGGGTTTTGACGCGGTCATCCGCACCGGCGACGTCAAGGACACGCGCCTGATGAGCCGCAAGCTCGGGACCTTCCGGCACCGGATCGTCGCTTCGCCGGAGTATCTTGGCGCGCATGGCCGGCCGGAGGTGCCGGAGGATCTGCTTGGGCATCGCTGCCTGCATCATCGTTATGCCAATTCCGGCCGCCTCGAACCCTGGCCGCTTCATCGTGACGGGCGAGAGGTGAAGCTCGATCTACCTGTAACGACGGTTGCAAGCACGCTCGACCCGCTGATCTTTCTTGCGGAGCGCGCCTTCGGCATCACCTGCCTGCCGCCCTTTGCGGTGTCGGCGGAACTGGCGGAAGGCAAGCTGGTCTCGCTGCTGGAGGACTATCTTCGCGAAACCGGCACATTCCGCGTGCTGTGGCCGACCAATCGCTATCTCTCGCCCAAGGTGCGCGCCTTCGTCGATTTCATGGCGGCGAACCTCTTTGCCGGGTGACGGTCGGGCGGCGCGGAACGTTCCCCGTCGTTGATCCAGCCGTTGCTAAAGTGCTCCAAATGTCAGAAGCTTCGCTGACGCCATCGGGTCTTGCGAGCCGGAGCAGATGCGCACCATGACAGACGCCTCTTCCATTCAGCCAGCTGCCAGCCACGATGCCCGCATCTGCCGGGGATGCTGGGACCAGATGCATGTGCCGATCCCGATCCGCGGGCCCCTGGCGCTGCCGTTCCGCGCCTTCGGCATCACCCGCAGCAAGATGAACCCGAACATCTGCACGATCTGCGAGCGCTCCTTCCGTTACGTGAAGAAGCAGAGTCACGTCGCGGCAAGCGCCACCATCCTCTTTGCCGACATCCGCGGTTTCACCCACCTTTCGGAGCGGATCGAGCGGGTGCGGTTGAGCCAGATCGTCAGCCTGTTTCAGGATCGTTGCGCTGAAGCCATCTGGGCGCATGACGGCATCGTCAACAAGCAGATGGGCGACGGGCTGATGGCGATCTTCAACTTTCCGATCATCCGGAAAGACCATGCGCAGGCGGCGATCCTGGCCGCACGCGACATCCAGCGGCATTGCGCCGATGCGCTCGGCCGCCTCGACCTCGACGGTCTCGGCGAACGCCCGCTCGGCGTGGGCGTCGGCATTCACACAGGCGAGGTCGAGATTGGCGAGTTCTCGACGTTCCGCAGCGATTTCACCGCGATCGGCGGCACGGTCAACCTGGCCGCAAGGCTCGAATCCCAGGCCGAAGCCGGGGAAATTCTGATCTCCCCGGAAACGGCTTTCGAGGCGGCAACGCTGACGGCGGGCGCCAGCACCCGGCTGCTGGTTCTGAAGGGCATCGACCAGCCGGTGGAGGCGAAGGTGCTGGCGACGCATTGACCGGCCGCGAAGCCACCGCTGATCTGTCCAACCGGTGCGCTAAGGCTTCGTCAGTGGAAGTTTGCCTGATAGCTGGTTGCGATCAGGGAGACATGCGCGTCGAGAGGCGCGCGTAACTCGAAAGCCCTTGGATGGCGTGAGAAATCATAGAGGCGGACCAGGCACCATTCCTCGCGTCGTCTCTCGGCTACCTCAAGTTCGTTGCGGGAGATATGGAATGGCGTTCTTTCCCAGCCGTTGGTGGTCTTTACCTCGATCAAGCGCACGCGCCCGTCCGGCGTGAAGCTTGCGATGTCATAACCCGCGCCATCGCCGTCTTCCTGCGCCACCCACCGAACCTCGCCGGCCAAATCCTGGCGACCACTTTGTCGTAGCTGGATGCGTTCATGAAGGAGGACGCGCTCTTCTCCAGCGCGGCCAAGGGCGCGATTGCGTTCGTCTCGTCCAGCCACGTCGAAACGCCGGGCAACGGCCTGCATTTGCGTCAATTCGGTGGGTGGTGGCGCATTGTGCAGAGTGGGTGCGACGCCAATAAAGAGTGCGGGCGGCTCCGCCATGGCGGACGCCAGATCAGCGCCAAGGAGGCTATCCCATTGCGGGTGGCGGGCTAGCCATCGCGATATCGCTTCGGCCAACGACATCTGGAAATTGAACCTCGGCTGATAACCGCTGAGAATGGGAAGGCCAAAACCCTTTGCGGCTGCCGAAATGTTGCAATGTTTGAATTCGATCGAACCGCGAGTTCTTCCAAGCGCGCCCTGCAGAACGCGGTTTTGCAGGGCCTTGTTGTAGGGGCGACCAGAAAGCTCGGCGCTGAGCATGGAAAAATAGGACGCGACGATCGCGTCATTTTCCGTTTCTGTCCAATCGTTTACGCTCATGCGCGCCAGGCTATGCAGCGCGCTTCTGCCTGTCATCCGAAGAAATCACATTGCGCCTTGTTCTTCGCCTTCATCCCCCGAAATCGGGCGCTTCAATCCACGGCTGGACTTGGCTACGCCCACATGTCGCGCACGCAGCGGCCGTCCGGTGCCAGGTCCTCGAACGTGTCGAAGCCGTCGAAATGGTCGATCGGGAGATGGGCGACCTGCTCCAGCGCGGCCAGCCTGACGTTGACGGCGATGCGTCGGCGGCCCCGTGGGTCGAGCGTGAGGCTGCGCCAGGCGACGACGCCGGCGCAGGTCGGGCAGAAGAGGATTTCGAGCGTCGGGTCCTTCTCGTCAGCCCGCGTGTACGCGCGGAGATCGCCGCTGACCGCGATGCGCTCGCCTTCGTAATCATAGGCCCAGAGCGTGCCGTAGCGGTGGCAGAGCGTGCAGTTGCAGGCGGTGATCGGGCCGGGATCGCCCCTCAATGTCCACTTTCCGTTGCCGCAATGGCATGAGCCGTCGAGCATGGGCCGCTCCTGCTGTTGTTTTGAGGCGGCATAGTGCCCCGTTGGCGGGGCGTCCGCAATCGGTGCCGGACGTCAACCTTGCTCGAGCGCCAAGGCAGCGTCGATGAAGGGCGCCTTCAAGGCGAGATACTCGCCGATGCCACGCTGGTTCGTGGCTTCCAGATGCAGCTTCAACGCTTGATAACGGGCACAGAGATCCGGATCCTGCCGAAGGAGATCGCGAAAGCGCAGCATTCTTGCATCTGCCAATGTCCTGATCGGCAGACATGGACCTTGTGGGTTCGAACGCCGTTGACGTCGCGCCGGTAGAAGTGGTGGTCCTGCGAAAGGTCCGTGCCGGATCGCGCTGCCTAGTTGCGGTCGAGCCGCATGACCTTTTCTTCGCCAAGCACCATGCCGGTCTCGCGGAAGCCGAAGCGGTGGTAGAGGGCGTGGGCGCGGGCGTTTTGCGGGTAGACGCCGAGATAGATGTCGCCGCATTCGGGGATCGTGGCCATGTGTTCGAGGAGGGCCGCGAGCGCCTGGGCGCCATAGCCCTTGCCCTGGTGGCCGGCGTCGATCATCAGCCGGTAGATCCAGTGGTTGCCGTCATCGGGGTCGAGCGCATACATGGCGAAGCCCACCGGCGCGCCTTCGGCCATCACGGCAAAGCCGACGCATTCGGGGCGTTCGGCGAGTTCTTCGAGAGATTCGTCGTTGCTGGCGATGAAATCCATCTGGTTTTCGTGAACGTCGAGCCTTCGGATGACATCGGCATCGACGGTATCGACGGGCAGGAGTGTAATCGTCATTCGGTCCTCGTGGTCGACGCTTTGGCCTTGCGCGGTGGTCTCTGTTCGATCCCGTCTGCGGTCGCCTTCTCCCCGCGGGGCGAGCGGGGAGAAGGGACCTTGCAGCATGCTCGGCGTCCACATCCTGCGCCGGGGGGCGCGAGCGGTTTCCTCTGCGGGGCGGGCAGGGAAACCAAAGGGTAGGCGGAGCCGGGCCGCTGCCGTTCCCTCTCCCGGTCAACGGGCGAGGGAGTTGGGGGCAAGGAACCGGAGGCACGGGGACACGCGTCCAGCTTGGCTAAGCGTCAATAACAACTTGATTATACGTTTTCAGTTTCTGCCGTACCGGCCCGGCCGCTACAGGCGCCGAAATCCGGAAAGCGAGCCCTTCTCCAACGGGCGCATTACCGCAACATTGCGATGGCAAGAAAGGATCGGCCGTCCTGTCGGCCGCTCAGGTCTCTTCCACGATCTTCGGCTCGGCCTTGCCCGTCCATTCCAGGGTGATGGTGCGGCCCTGGCGGACGTTCTGGATGACGGAGGGGCGGAAGACGGCGAGGCACTCGCCCTCAGGGTCGCGCGCCGACGGATAGATCAGGCCGTTGCCGCCTTCGGCAAGAATGGTGGCGGCAAGCGCCTGGCCGGCGGGGTAGGCGACGGCGGTGTCGGGCGAGAGATAGGCGGCGTCCTTTTCGCCGCGCACGTCATGGAAGCGGCAGGTGAAGCCGGCGATCAGCTCGCGGTAGCGGGCGATATCGTGGAAGCTGCCGGCTTCGCTGAGCGCCCGGGTGCGGTGATAGACGATTTCCGCCTGGCAGGTCTGAAGCGCGCGCGGGCCGAAGGCGCAGTACCAGGCGCCGCGTTCCTCGCCGTTGAAGCGGTTGCCCGGCGGGCGGGCATGGCAGAAGGCGGCATTGATCAGCGACCAGCCGTAGCCGAAGGTCTCGTTCAGGAGTTCGGCCGGATCGACGCCGACGGGCAAGGCGAGCGGGCTCAGCCGCGCCGAGGTCATCGCCTCCAGCCGGTTGAGGATCTCGATCTCGTCGTCACCGTCGGCGAGCGGCTTGACCGCGGGCTCGTCGATATACGCGGTCGAGATCAGCCGGACGGTTGCCGGCTCGTTGAAGTTGATTTCCGGAATGGGCGCTTGGGCGATCATAGGCCGCCGCGCAACCCGTCGAGATAGCGCCTGACCTTCATCATCACGGGAATGCCGCCCTCGATCATCAAGTCGACCGGCGAGCGGCCGGAAAACAGCGGGCCGGTGTTGACCGCCTTCGGCCATTGATAGGTGAGCGGCCCGTTGAAGAACAGCCGCAGGCCCTTGAAGATGCCGACGATCAGGCTTGCGCGCATCTTCTTGTCCTGGTCGAGCTTGCCCTTGAAGTCGCCTGCCTTCATGCGGTTCCAGGTGGCGATCGGCACGTCGAAGAGCTGGGCCGCCTCCCGGTTGGTGAGGTTCCAGAGGTCGCAGGCCTTCACCACCGCCTTGACGATGACAGCCTCTTCCTGCCGGGCAGCTTGTCGGTCGGGCGCGAAAGCCGGTTGTGCGAGGGCCATGAATGTCTCCTATGCGGTGACCGTTTGTATCATATGATATAAATTGATCGTGAGCGCGAGAAAGTCAAGGGTTGAGCCGGTTGCTGGCTTGGGATCTGCCATCACGGCAATTCGATTTTACTCCCTGGAAGGCGATCGCTAGGCTTTCGGGCACAGTTGATGGGAGAGAGAGTCATGAAGCGCGCACTTGCAGCAATCGCATTCGCACTCGCCTGTTCCGGCTCCGCCTATGCGCAGGACACCAGCATGAGCTTCTTCGTCACCAGCGCCAACCCCGGAAAAGGCGGTGACCTCGGCGGCCTGCAAGGGGCGGATGCCTATTGCGACACACTGGCCAAGGCGGCGGGGTCGACGGGCAAGAGCTGGAAAGCCTATCTTTCCACGGATGCGGAGAACGCCAAGGACCGGATTGGCACAGGGCCGTGGTACAACGCCAAGGGCGAGAAGATCGCCGATGACGTCGCATCGCTTCACAGCGACAGCAACAACCTGACCAAGCAGACGGCGCTCAACGAAAAGGGCGAAGTGATCAACGGGCGCGGCGACACGCCCAACCGCCACGATATCCTGACGGGCTCGAAGGCCGACGGCACCGCGGCGACCGAGACCTGCGGCAACTGGACGATGGGTGGCGCCGACGGTTCGGCGATCGTCGGCCACAGCGACCGCACCGGATTGAACGATTCCGCCGAGGCAAAATCCTGGAACTCGTCGCACGCGACGCGCGGCGGCTGCACGGTCGAGGCCTTCAAGGGCACCGGCGGCGAGGGGCTGTTCTACTGCTTTGCCGTGAAGTAGGGCGCCCTCGGTTCGCCGCTGTCCGTGTCTGGCCGGTGTCTTTGTCCCATGCCTCTGAGGGACGGCGTCCTGGTGGCTCTTGCCGCTTGAGTTCTTGTCCCGAGGTGGCCGGCAGGTCGGATGAGGGGGCAACCCTTAGCCGTGCGGATGAAGGGGAACCCGAAGACTTGGAAAGAAGCACGGCATTCGGCAGCAAACGCCGCCACCGGTTGTTGCGGTCAACCGGTCAGTTCAGGCCGGCGCGGGCCAGTCCCTCGACCAGGCGCGCCCGGTCCTCGGCGCGGACGAAAGACGAGGTTACCGCGACCGCATTGCGGGAGATGTCGGGAACGAGTGACTTCAACCGTGCGAGCAGGTCCGCGGCAGCCTCCCGGTTGTCGAGAAGCCCGGCGCAGGCCGTGCCGATGATGAGCGGAACCACGTGGCCGGAGCGCAAGCGATGCGCCTCCCGCGCGTAGTGCAGTCCACGTTCGTAATTCGCACCCTGGAAATGCGCCATGGCGTAGTAAAACTGAAAGTCGCCGAGAAAGGCTTCGCGCGGGCTCAGCCTGAGGGCGTAGTCGATGCAAGGAATGGCGTCGGCTGCGCGGCCTCCATTGGCATGCGCAAGGCCCAGCTGGCCGTGGGCAAAGGCGGAGTTGGGGTTGATCGCGACAGCCTGGCTGATCGCTGCCATCGCCAACGCATTGTCACGCGTTGCAAAGGCGATCATCGCCTGCGCAAGGTAGGTCCACGGCTCCTTGTCGTCAGCGGCAATGGCCTGCTGGACGAGGTCCCTGCCAAGGGAGAGCGCGTAGCCCATGTCCTCCCACCCCTGGAAGGCGCGCCACATGGTAATCCAGCCTTTCATGGCCAGCGCCTGGGCATAGCCGGGAGCCAGCGTGATGGCCCGGTCGAGGAGCGGCAGCATCTTCCCGCTGCTCTCCTCGGACAGTTGCGAACACAGGAACACCGCCCGCACGACACATTCCCAGGCATCGAGGCCATGATGCGGTTTGGGGCTTTCGCGGGCATGCTCTGCCGCCAGCAGTTCCGGGCCGATGCGGCCGACGACGCTTGCGGTGATTTCGTCCTGGATGGCGAAGATGTCGCCGAGGTCGCCGTCGTATCTCTCGGCCCAGAGATGGACTTCGGAGGCGGCATCGATGAGCTGCGCGCTCACCCGCATCCGGTTGCCGGACTTGCGCACACTCCCCTCGAGAACATAGCGGATGCCGAGTTCGCGCCCGACGGCGCGCACGTCCACCGGCTTTCCCTTGTAGGTGAACATCGTGTTGCGGGCGATCACGAAGAAGCCCTTGAGCTTGGAGAGCGCTGTCGTGATGTCCTCGGTCAGCCCATCGCTGAAGAAGTCCTGCTCCGGATCGGCGCTCATGGCGCTGAACGGCAGCACGGCGATGGACGGCCGATCAGGAAGGGCGGGCCTCGGCGGCGGCGCCCGTGCGGCCGCTCCTTCCAGTAGGGGGCGATACAGCCGCACCGGGCGGTCCATGTTCTTGAGCGCGCGTTCACCGAGATACTCGTAGTCGCAGTCAAGCTTGCCCTGGAGGTGATCGTAGGCCGTGCCGGAAATGCAAATGCCGCCGGGATCCGCCACGGACTGCAGGCGGGCGGCGATGTTGACGCCATCGCCGTAGAGATCGCCGTCGACCTCGTGGATCACATCCGCGAGGTTGACGCCGATCCGGAAGACGATGCGCCTCTCCGCGGGGATACCGGCCTGGTCCTCGGCAACGCGTTTCTGGATAGCGACCGCGCAGGCGACGGCATCGACGACCGAGCCGAATTCGACGAGCGCGCCGTCGCCCATCAGCTTGACGATGCGGCCCTGGTGCTCGGCGAGCAGCGGGTCGATCAGCTCCCGGCGCAGAGCCTTGAGAGCCGACAACGTCCCGGCCTCGTCCTGTTCGACGAGGCGGGAATAGCCGACGACATCAGCGGCCAGGATCGCGGCCAGCCGCCGCTCCGCTCTTGCAGGTGCCATGGCTGTCTCCCCCTCAGGAGATCCGCCGCATGAAGCCCAGGCGATTGACGGGATGCACCATCCGGCTGCCCGACACCGCGACCGTGCCCGCACATGATACCACTCAGGCGGTTCCATGGCGACGCTTCACGAGTGCCGCCTTCGATGGGGCTTGCATCCACGATGCCGACGAAGCGTTGGCGAGCCTGATCGGGCGCTATTCTCTTACATACGGCCCGAGCAGCGACAGGTCCGCTTCGCCGAGCCGGTCCTTGGCGGTCCAGAGCTGGTGCCAGTAGGGATAGATGACCGGCGGCAGGCTGACGGCGTCGAGCAGTTCGCGTTCCTCATCGGAGAGCTTCAGGCCGGCGGCGGCCAGGTTGTCGGCGAACTGGGCCTCTGTGCGGCCGCCGATGATGACGGATGTCACGCCCTTGCGGCCGACCAGCCAGGCGAGCGCCACCTGCGCCGGCGACACGCCGCGCTCGCCGGCGATGGCCACGAGCATGTCGACGATCTTCCACAGCCGCTCCTCGTCGCGGATCGGCGGTTCCTTCCAGCCGGCGAGCTGGCGGGTGCCTTCGGGCGTCTCGTTCCGCCGGTGCTTGCCGGAGAGCAGGCCGCCGGCGAGCGGGCTCCAGACGAGCACGCCGAGCCCCTGGTCGATCGCGATCGGCATCAGCTCGTATTCGGCCTCGCGCGCCTCGAGCGTGTAGTGGATCTGCTGGCTGACGAAGCGCTGGCGGCCTTCGAGCGCGCTGACGCCGAGCGCCTTCATGATGTGCCAGCCGGAATAGTTGGAGCAGCCGATATAGCGGACCTTGCCGCTGCGAACGAGGCTGTCGAGCGCCTCCATCGTCTCTTCGAGCGGTGTGAGGCCGTCCCATTCATGCACCTGGTAAAGGTCGATGACGTCGGTGTTCAGCCGCTTCAGGCTCGCCTCGCAGGCGGCGATCAGGTGCTGGCGCGACAGCCCGCCGTCGTTGGGGCCGGGGCCCATTGCAAAGCGCGCCTTGGTGGCGACGAGCACGCCGTTCTTGCGCTTGCCGCCGAGCACCTCGCCGATGATCTCCTCGCAGGCGCCGGTCGAATAGATGTCGGCGGTGTCGATCAGGTTGACGCCGGCATCGAGGCAGAGGTCGACATAGCGGCGCGCCTCCTTCAGGCCGACATTGCCGACCTCGGCGAACTTGCCGCGGCCGCCGATGGTCATCGTGCCCATGGTAATGACAGAGATTTTCAGGCCGGAACGGCCGAGCAGCCGGTATTCCATGGTCTCTGATCCTTTGCTGGTGCGCGGAGCGGGAGGAGAAGCCTTGGCCCGCGATGAAAGCCGATGGCGATGGGGGCGGTCAAGAGGTGGCCAAGGGGCGGGTCAGGAGGCGGGTCACGGGACGCGTGCGAGTGGCGACCACAAGGGCGATCACGAGGGCAATCAAGGGCGATCGCATGGGCGCGGCGTCCGTGCGCGGGCACGGCGTGTAGACCTGCAACACTCTGCAATCGGATGTTGCGGTTCTTTCGGTTCCGGTTTCTTAGGGCTGGCTTGGGGACGGCAAAATGTTATCGTTTGGTCGAGAGATGAGGGGAATCACTCGATGAGCGTTGTAAAGCGTCTGCTGTCCGCATCGGCGATCGTTGCCGGTCTGGGCTGCGTTGTTGCACCTTTGACCGCGAATGCGGCCGAAAACGGCGCGGGGTTCTATCTCCTGGGTGCGCGCGGCCCGATGGCCGGCCTGCTGGCGCCGCCCGGAACCTATGTCCAGAACGACACCTATTTCTATTTCGGCGAGCTCAAGGGCAACAAGCAGCTTCCGCTCGGCGGCGAGATCGTCGGCGAAGTCGATGCGAAGCTGTTTGGCGATTTCGTCACCGGCCTCTGGGTCATGCCCGAGGAAGTGCTCGGCGGCAATCTCGGCTTCACCGCTATCGTGCCCTTTGGCGGGCCGACCGTCGATGCGACGCTGTCGGCGCCGAGGGCCGGCCGCTCGGCCTCGGTCAGCGATTCCGTCTTTACCATCGGCGACCCCGTATTCGGCGCGGTTCTCGGCTGGCATGAGGGCGATTTCCACTGGACGGCGAACGCCACCGTCAACGTGCCGATCGGCGACTACCAGAAGGGACAGCTTGCCAATCTCTCGTTCAACCGCTGGGCGGGCGACTTCACCTTCGCCGGCACCTGGTTCAACCCGGAAACCGGTCTCGACATCTCCGGTGCCGCGGGCTTCACCTTCAACGGCGAGAACCCGGCGACGGACTACCGGACGGGTACGGAATTCCACGCGGAATGGGCGGTGACCCAGCACTTCAGTCCGGAATTCTCCGCCGGTGTCGCCGGCTACTTCTACCAGCAGGTAACGGGCGACAGTGGCGCGGGCGCAAGGCTCGGTCCGTTCAAGGGCCGGATCGCCGCGATCGGCGGCACCATGGGCTACAATTTCAAGATGGCCGAGACGCCGGTCTCGCTGACGCTCAAGGTCTTCCAGGAGTTCGGGGCCAAGAACCGGCCGGAGGGCACCGCCGGCTTCGTCACCATCGCCTTTCCGATCGGCACGCCGCCGGCGCAGGTGAAGTAGGCCCGAACCGGGCTTCCCTTTCGTCCGCCGGCGCCGTTTTCGGCCGGCGGGACGAGGGCAATGCATGATTACCGTCCGGGGCGAAACGATCGCCCGCGGCAGGGTTCGTCTGTGGCGACGTTGCTTTATCTCCCGAACGGCGCATACTGCCGCCATCGCTGGGCAGTGATACGGGCCCCGGCGGCTGAAAGATCATTCGCGCTTTCGCCCCAGTTCAGGAGGTCGCGCGATGTATTCCACGGCCCACGCACAGGCGCTTCTCCCACACGACATGAACAGAATAGAGCAGGTTTTCGCAGAGATCCTGCTCGAGCGCGGACTTTCGCGCGACTGCGCGATGGCGGAGGCAATCGCAAGACGCATCTTCAGTTGCTACCAGCGCGGCATCCGCGAGAGCGGTGCCCTCAAATACATGATCGGTTTAGACCTGCGGTCGGCGACGCAAACGGATGCCGGCACGCCCGTCCATGGCAGCCAGGAGGTTTCAATGCAGGAGATTGCACGCGAACCGGACAGTCAGATCGGCCCTGACGATCTTGACATGTTGCAGCGCACCTTCGACCGCGTCTGCATCTGGTGCAGCATCCCGCGCTACGGCAAGCGCGCCGACCGGCTGGCCCGCCACATCACCGGCCAGTTCCGTCGCGGCGTTTCCGACGAGCGGGTGCTGTTTGAAAACGCCATGTGGCTGGAGCAGCAGGCCGATCCAAGGCGGTACCGCGCCGACAACTGACGCCGGCATCACCTAAAGCCCGCCGCGATCTTTGAAACGCGCGACGCGCTTTAAGTCCCTGATTTGGCGAATGTCGTTATCGCAAGACCGCTGCGCGCTTTGCGCGACACGCTCTAGATCTCGAAAAACCGCTCCGGCATCAGCTTCCGGTAGGGGAACATGTGGAAATAGGGGCGTGCCTCGGCGAGCACGCGGCGCACGGACGCGCGTTCGAGCAGCCGCTCGAAATAGGCTGAAAGATGCGGATGCGTTCCGTCGAAGGGCTCGACGATGCCGCCATAAAAGAGCGCCGGCGTGGCGGCGCAATCGGCAAGGCTGAAGGCGTCGCCGGCGGCGAAAGCATGCGTGGCGAAGTGCTTGTCGGCCATGCCGTAGGCCAGAGCCAGTGCTGCGCGGGCATCGGCAACGCCGCGGGTGTCGTTTTCGCCCGGGGCTCGCAGCGTATCGGTGACGATCTTCTGCATGGGCACGTGGATGTAATTGTCGAAGAAGCGATCCCAGAGCCGGACTTTCAGGGCCGTGTCGGGATCATCGGGGATCAGCCGCTGGCGGCCCGGATAGTAGCGGTCGAGATAGTCTATGATGATCGACGTCTCCGGCATCACCACGTCGCGAGCGCTATCCGTCAAGACCGGCATCTTGCCGACCGGCCACAGCGCCGCGAAGCGGGCCGCTTCTTCCGGGTCGAGCAGGTCGACCAGGCTGCTTCTGAACGGGGTCTCGTTTTCGTAAAGCGCGATCAGCACCTTGTGGCAGAAGGAAGCGAGCGGGTGCTGGTAAAGCGTGAGGGACATGCGCGTAGTCTCCAGTGCCGAAGGGACGCTTGCGGATCGGTCGTCAGGTCTTTACGGGCCCGTTTATTGCAAAACCGGTCCTGTTTTGCAATCGGTTTTCGAGGTCTGAGGACCAAAAGATCTGGGGGCGCAGCGGTGAACGGCGGCAGCCGCGCCGGAAGCGCGCCGATTTTTTGGGGACGCCATGCTGATCGATTCCAAGCGGTTAGCGCCGGAAACGGGGGCAGAAGCGCAAAGACTTGCCGCCATCGTGCCCGGCGACCATTGAAAGCGCAAAAGCTGCCCTAGAATTAATAGAACAAGGGCGTCGCAACGCTCGGCGCCCGTCGTCATCGCGACAGGGGAGGATTGCCGATGCGCTGCTTCACGGTACTAGGGCCCTCGCAGACCGGAAAAACCACGCTGGTAGACAAGCTGGCCGGTCTGGAGGGGGCCTCTCGAAAAGCCGCTTCACCCTATGGATTGAACCTCACGGAATTCGAATTTGGCAATGAGTCCTGGTGCGCGCTCGACGCACCCGGCGGCACCGAGGCGCTGGGCCACGCGCAGCACGCGCTGATCGCCAGCGACGCCTGCGTGCTGTGCGTTTCGCCGGTGCCGGAGGAGGCGGTGCTGGCCGCGCCCTACCTGAAGGCGATCGAGGCGTCGGGCACGCCCTGCATTCTCTTCATCAACCGCATGGACGAGCCGCAGGGGCGATTGCGCGATGTGATAGCAGCGCTTCAGGATTACTCCGGCCACATGCTGCTCCTGCGCCAGGTGCCCATCCGCGAGGGCGACAAGATCGTCGGCACCTGCGACCTGATCTCCGAACGCGCCTGGCGATACCGCGAGGGGCAGACCTCGGCGCTGATCGAAATCCCCGACACGGTGATGGATCGGGAAAAGGAGGCGCGAGCCGAGCTGCTCGAACATTTCTCGGAATTCGACGACTGGCTGCTCGAAGAGCTGATCGAGGACCGGGCGCCTGCCAACGACACGATCTACGCGATCTCCACGCGGCTGTTGAAGGAAAACCGCATCATCCCGGTGCTGGTGGGTGCGGCAAGCCACGCCAACGGCATTCTCCGGCTGATGAAGGCGCTGCGCCATGAAGCGCCTCAGGTCGATGCGCTGCGAAAGAGACTGGCCGAGGCCGGCCCGATCGCCGAGAACGCCCTTTCGGCCGTCAGCTTCCACGCCTATCACAAGGCGAATGTCGGCAAGACGGTGCTGGTCAGGGCGCTGACCGCAGGCATCAAGCAGGGCACGACGCTTGGCGGCGGCAGCCTCGGCTCGCTGCAGGACCCGGCGACCGGCAAGCCGCTGCCGAACGCCACGCCGGAGGCGGGCGCAATCTTTGCCGCCGTCAAGGCCGACCATCTGCCGGTGCCGGCGCTTCTTGCCGCCAACACCAGTGCCGAGGCGCCGGACTGGACGGCGCCGCCGACGCCGATGCTGGTGCGCATATTGGTGCCCGACAGCGAACGCGACGAGACCAAGCTTTCGGGCACGCTCGCCAAGCTCGCCGAGACCGACCGCGCACTCGCGGTCATGCAGGAGGAAGGCAGCGGCGCGCAGCTCGTCTGCGTGCAGGGGCCGATGCACCTGCGCGACCTCTGCAAGACGCTCGCCGACGTTTTCCATGTCGGCGTCACCGACAGGCCGCCGAGCCCGACCTATCGCGAGACGGTGCTGAAACCCTCCGACGTGCACTACCGCCACCGCAAGCAGACGGGCGGTGCCGGGCAGTTCGCCGACGTCAAGCTCAGCGTGCACCCGAACGAGCGCGGCGCCGGTTTCTCCTTCGCCGAGACGGTGAAGGGCGGGGCGGTGCCGCGCAACTTCATCCCGGCGATCGAGGCCGGCGCGCGCGAAGCGATGGAGAAGGGTCCGCTCGGCTTTCAGGTGATCGATGTCGGCGTGACCCTGACCGACGGCCAGCACCATGCGGTCGACAGCAACGACTTCGCCTTCCGCGCGGCCGCCAAGATGGGCGTGCGCCAGGCGCTGTCGCAGGCGTCCGCGGTTCTGATGCAGCCGGTCATCCGCGTCGAGATCCACATCCCGTCGATCTATTCCGGCAGCCTGGTGCCGATCGTCTCCACCTACAAGGGGCAAGTGCTCGGCTTCGACCGTGACGAGACCGCCAAGGGCTGGGACATCTTTCGCGCCCTGGTGCCGGGATCGGCCCTCGACGATCTCGCCCGGACGCTAAGGGCGGCGACGCAAGGGATCGGCTACTTCTCCAAGAGTTTCGACCATTTCGAGGAGCTCTACGGCAAGGAGGCGGATGCGGTGATCCACGCGCACGGGGCGCAGCAGGCGGGGTGAGAGGTATCGCCTTGTCATCCACCCGTGATGACGATGCGGCATTGCCTCGCCGGTAGCGCTCTGGTTCCGGCGAACTCACGCGGTCTGCCCCGATCAACACGCTCGTCGAGGACGGTTTGTGCCTGGCCTTGATGCCGCGATCGAGGAGCCTTTGCGCGCCTGATAAGACCGCGCTTTAGCGAGCAGGCGTCGGACGAACGACGAGCAGCGCGTTGTGGCGGGCGAGGCGTCCGCGGAGAAGGCAAAGCCGATCAGTGGCTATGCCGCTCCGAGCATGCGTGAAGCCAAATACGATGGGGTAACCGCCCCAGATAGTCGTGTTAGTAAGATTTCTTAGGCTGTTTGGGTGGTCTTGGTGGTTTTGGCGGGGGGTCAAGTTTGACGGCTCCCGTCATAATGCTCCTTTGAACAAACGCCGTCAGAATGGACATCATCTCTTCCAGCTCTTCTTCGCTGGGAACCCAGCCGCGGTGTGCAGAGGCATTTCCAGCGTCAGTCAGTGCGGATAGGGAGTCATATTCGTGACGGCCGATCTTTCCGGCGTTCAGCAAAGCGTCCAGCTTCCCTTCAAAGGTGTAGGTAGGCGGGAGCGAAAGCAATCCCCAGGTGCATTCGAACGCCGTTCTCATGCCAATCGCGGCAAGGACTTTTAGATCTTCATCCAAGGCTGCAAAAAGTTCGAGAAAGAGACTGTGGAGCTGAGCACTCTTCGTTTGAAGAACCGGTAGCCATGTCGGCCTCTTCCATTTCTCAGGTTTTGGCCACTGTTGCGCTTCGCCTTCCCAAAAATACTCGGCCTCGTCGCCTTCGTCGTCACCAACCGGCACAACCTGCGAGTACGTCGGTTTAGATGCAAAATATGCCTTCTTGCATGCGGGACAAAAGAGAAGAAACCACTCTTCGTTAATCGTCATCGGCGCTTCGTCATGTTCATACGAGTGCTCAAAGTGCCCGACAATTGTCGCCCATTTATTGTCGCCACATTTGGGGCAATTGCCTTTACGTGAGGTACCCAGCTTCGACTGCATTCATTCTCTCCTTCCTGTTGGCGTGAGGGCTAAGCGGTCAAAGTGAACGATAGCTTTCGCAAGCCTGGAGCCTGGACGAATTACATCGCTTTTTCATGGGCTTGGTTGAGACAGTATGAACACCACGGTTAGCGCTGGCACGTGCACCGGTGTCCAGTTTTCTACAGGCCGTGCCACCGGGAGGCCCAGCTTCCGCGAGCAGGCGACGACTTCCGGATAGCCGCGACTGCCACGGCTATCTCGGCGCCAACACCCTCGTCCCCTCCACGCTAAGCCGCTCGCGCTCCTCGATCTCGGCGATCAGCCAGTTGAGGAAGGCCTTCGTTACCGGCTTCGTGCGCAAGAGTTCTTCCTGGCAGACGAACTGGTAGGTTTCGGCCGGTTCGTAGAAATGGTCGTGGGCGAGGCGGATCTGGCCGGATTTGAACTCGTGTTCGGCCATGGTGCGGTCGATCAGCGCCACGCCCTGGCCCTCCTTCACCGCTTCGAGGATGATGTGCTGGTCGTCGAAGATCAGGTCCTGGCGGCTGCGCGGCAGCGCCAGGCCCGAAGAGGCGATCCAGCTTTGCCATTCCTGAAGCCCGCGATAATGCAGCCGGTTGCCGGACAGCAGCGCCTGCCTGTCTTCCTGCCAGAGGTCGCGGCCGCAGACGGGCACCAGGCGTTCGCGCAGGAGCTTGCGGGTGAAGCGACCGGCCGGCGGCTGCAGGCAATAGGCGATCGTGACATCGGCCGGGCCGGTGCCGGCGGTGATCGTTTCGAGGTGGGAGAGGTGGATCTGCACACCGGGATTGGCGGTGAGGAACTCCGAGATGCGCGGCGCGATCACCTTCATCGAAAAGAACGGCCCCACCCGGACCCGCAGGATCTTGTCGCTCGTGCGTGGGCGGATGTGCTGGACGACGCCTTCGAGATCGTCGAAGGCGCGCTGGCAGGAAGCATAGAGCAGCCCGCCCTCCGGCGTCAGTTCGACGCCGTGCTGTTTTCTGACGAAGACACGGAGACCGAGATTGAGCTCCAGGTTGCGGATCTGGTGGCTGATCGCCCCCTGGCCGATGCAAAGCTCGTCGGCGGCCGCCGTCAGGCTGCCGTTGCGCGCGGCCGCCTCGAAGGCGCGCAGGGATTTGAGGCTCGGCAGATCACGCATCCGCTTCTCCGGGTCTGGATCGCCGGCAGCTTAGCATGAATTTTTTCGATGTCTGGAATGATTTCTTTCACATTGCGAAGGGCGGCCGTCTTGCGCATTGTCGAAGCATAATAAAGCAAAACGAAAACTGAAATCGGCCGAAAACACAGGCAGTTCCGCGCATAGGGGCATGTCGGGTGCGACCCGAATGACGCTGTGGCTGAGGCTGCCTGCTCGGTCGAAGGGAAGAACAGAGGGAGCGAGATGATAAAGAAGTTCATGACCATGTCTGCGCTTGCGGCGCTGCTTGCGGCCGGCACAGCCAGGGCCGAGACACTGGCGATCGGCACCGAGGGCGACTACGCGCCGTTCAACTATGTGACCGCCGCCGGCGAGATCAAAGGCTTCGACTACGATATCGGCCGGGCCGTCTGCGCCGAGATCAAGGCGGATTGCGTCTGGAGCACCAACGAATGGGCGGGCATCATTCCCGCACTTCAGGCCAAGAAGTTCGACGTGATGATCGCCTCGATGGCGATCAACCCGGATCGCAAGACGCAGGTCGACTTCACCACCCCTTACTATTTCAACGCCATGCGCTTCGTCGCCCGCAAGGATCTCGGCCTCAAGGACATCTCTCCCGAGGCGCTGAAGGGCAAGGTGATCGGCACCCAGTCCGGCTCGGTCGCGGTCGAAGCGCTGCAGCAGTTCTTCCCCGATAGCGAAGTGAAGCTCTATCCGACGATGAGCGAAGTGTTTCTCGACATGGAAAATGGCCGGCTCGACCTGATCCTCGAAGGACAGATGGCCTTTACCGAGTGGCTTGCCAAGGAAGAAAGCGGCTGCTGCGCCTTTGTCGGCGAAAGCTTCGTGCTGGATACCGCCGAGGGCAACGCCATGGCGGTGCGCAAGGGCGACGCGGCACTGCTCGCCAAGCTCAATGCCGGCCTGAAGGCGATCATGGAAAACGGCACCTACGACAAGATCCGCAAACAGTATTTCGACTTCGACATCATGGCGAAGCCGAAGACGACGAGTGAGTACTTCCGCTGAGCGTGACGCGCGCCCGCTGAGGTTTGCGGTCGCGCTCGCCGAGGTTTGTTGTTTTGCCCCTCATCCGGCCTGCCGGCCACCTTCTCCCCGCAGGCGGGGAGAAGGAACGGTGCGGCGCTCGCTCGCCCGAATCTGACACGCTTGCGGCTTTCTCCGGTGGGACGTGGCCGAGGTGATCGGTAGATGGCTCGCTCTCGTTCCCTCTCCCCGCTTGCGGGGAGAGGGTTAGGGTGAGGGGCAGCCTCCCTCCAAAGATGCGTGAGGGGCAGCCTCCCTATCGAGATGTGTGAAGGGCGGTCTCCCTCTCAAGATATGTATGAGGGGCGGCCTTCTTCTCAAAATGGGTGACGGGAGACGCCGAACCCAAGGGGCAAGTCCTGCCACATAGAATTCGCCTGCCGCGCGCTGCGTTCGACGCTTCGTGCGCCAGGCGAACAGGCGGGCGCCGGGGTTTCGCGTTTTCCCCGGCGCCCGTCTCCTTCTCCAATCCGAAAATGAAAGTGCATGCGATGAGCTTCAGGGTCGCCGTTCTCGAATTCAACCAGGAAACCAATACGTTTTCCAAGCTCAAGACCGGGTTTCGGGATTTCGAGGCCTGCCACTATTTCGTCGGGGCCGAGATCGAGAGCCATGGCCGCGGCACCAATTCGGAGATCGGCGGGTTCATCGACTGCTGCGAGCGCTATGGCTGGCAGCCGGTCTATACGGTGGCGGCGCGGGCCGAGCCCGGCGGCAGGATCGAGGAGGCGATGCGGCAGCGCTTCGTCGCCGATCTCCAAAGCGCGCTGGAAGGCGAAAGGCTCGACGGCGTCTTCATCGTCTTCCACGGCGCCATGTGCACGGAAACGGCTGACGATGCGCAGATCCAGTTGCTGCAGGTGGTGCGCGGCATCGTCGGGCCGGAGCTGCCGATCGCCGCGACCTTCGACCTGCATGCCAATTCGGCGCCGGAGATGGCCGGCCTGCTCGATATCGCCGTCTCCTTCCGCACCTATCCGCATGTCGACATGGCCGAATGCGCCCACAAGGCCGGCGCGCTCTTGAACCGCGCCATGCGCGGCGAAATCCGTCCGACGCTCGCCATCCGCCAGCCGCCGATGCTGAACGGCTGCAATGACGGGCGCACGACCCATGCCTGCGCCATGACCGAGCTGCTCGAGATTGCCGACGGGATCGCCGCCCGCGACGGCATGCTCGCGACTTCGATCAATGCCGGCTTCTACGATGCCGATATCTTCAACACCGGCCCTTCGGCTGTCATCTGCTACGACCGCAACCGGGTTTCGCCCGAAGAGGCGGAAGCGGAAGCAGAGCGTCTCTGCCGCGAGATCTGGGACCGGCGCGAGCATCAGGATGTGCAGCTGCCGCTCGACGCGCTGCCCGGCATCGTCGCCGCGCATTCAGCGAAAGATAGGGCCGGGCCACTGGTGATCGCCGACTTCTCCGACAATCCCGGCTGCGGCGCCTACAGCGATTCCACCTGCGTGCTCGCCCGGCTGCTCGATATCGGCGTCGAGAGGGCGGCTTTCGGTGCGCTCTGCGATCCGGAAGTCGTGGCCGAGCTCATCGCCGCCGGCATCGGTGCGAGACGCGAGGTGACGCTCGGCTGCAAGATCGACCCTGAGGTCGGCGGCGGGCCGATCAAGGCTACGGGCAGGGTGGAGGCGATTTCGGACGGGAAGATCGTCTTCGAGGGGCCGATGTTCCAGGGCCTGCCGGCGACGATGGGGCCGAGCGTGCGCTTCCGTGTCGAAGGCATCGACATCCTCATCTGCAGCGAGCGCCAGCAGATGCTCGACCGAAATCTCTTCCGCGCCGTCGGCATCGAGCCTTCCGATTACGCCATCGTCGTCGTCAAGTCGCAGCAGCACTTCCGCGCCGCCTTCGGCCCGATCGCGTCTGCTATCGTCGAGATCGACGGCACGGGCCTCAGCAGTGCCAACATCGGCGCGCGCAAATTCCAGCGCGTGCGGCGGCCGGTCTATCCGCTGGATCGGGGTGAATTCGGCTGAGGCGGGCCGCTGTATGTCACTCAAGGCTCCTGGGCGGGATCGCAACTGTTACGTACTTCCACGCTCCCGGGCTCCGGATCTAGCGTTCCCTTAAGGAACGGGAGCGGAGCGCCATGAGCTTCATCGATCTTTTTGCCTGGATCGTGCTGATCGTGCTCGTGGTCAGCACGGTCGCCGTGCTGATCTTTCTCGCCATGCTGCCGGGCTCGATCGCAAAAAGGCGCAATCATCCCTGGAGCGAGGCGGTCAATGTCGCGGGCTGGGTGACGCTGTTCCTCGGTTTTGCGCTGTGGCCGATCGCGCTCATCTGGGCTTATGTGGACGTGCCGCGTCCAATCGGGCCGCATCCGGCTGCTGTCCCCGCCGGTGACGTTCATGCGAGCGAGGCCCCCCAGCCATGATCGTCTTTCTCTTCAATGTCTATCTGGCGATCCTCTTTCTTCTGGTGAAGCTCAGGATCGTCACTTTCAATCTCTTCTGGAAGGTATCGCCGGCGATCGTGTTCCTGCTGCTCCTCGTCGGCCTGTTCATTCCGATGAACTGGGGCGCGCCGCAGGGCGAGGCGCTGGTGGTGCGCAATTCGGTCGCGATCGTGCCCGATGTCTCAGGCGAGGTGCTGGAGGTGCCGGTCGTTTCCAACGTTCCGCTCAAGGCCGGCGACGTGCTCTTCCGCATCGATCCCGTGCCCTACCAGGCGAAGGTGGATGCGCTGCAGGCGCAGTTGTCGCTGCAGGAGCTCCGGCTTTCGCAGATGACAAAGCTGCAGTCGCGCGATGCGGCGACCGAATTCGACGTCCAGCAGCGCCAGGCGGAGGTCGACAATCTGAAGGCGCAGATCAGCAGCGCCGAATGGGACCTCGGCAAGACGACCGTGCGGGCGCCGGCCGATGGCTACGTGACCAACCTCGCGCTGCGCAAGGGCGCGCGCGTGACGACGCTGCCGCTGTCGCCGGCCATGGCCTTCATCGACACGTCGGAAACGATCATCGGGGTGGAGATCAACCAGATCGACGCGCGCTACATCAAGCCCGGCCAGATGGTGGAGGCGACCTTCAAGTTCGCGCCTGGCGAGACCTACACCGGCAAGGTCGAAAGCGTGCTGCAGGCGATCGCCTCCGGGCAGGCGCGGGTGTCCGGCACGGCGGTGACGCCGGAGGCGCTTTCGGCCGCGCCGTTCATCGTCCGGGTGAAGCTCGACGACCAGGCTTTCGCCGCACGGCTGCCGGCCGGCGCCACGGGCGATGCGGCGATCTTTACCGAGCGGGTGAAGGCGGCGCATGTGATCCGCCGGGTGCTTTTGCGTCAGATCGCGATCACCAACTACGTCAATCCGTTCTGATCCCGTTCTGATCCTTTGTCGTCCGCAGGTTTTTGCGCGTGGTTGTTCGGTGACCGTTTGGGACGTAGCATGGCGTCCGCAAACCGGCATCAGGACGGCGACAGATCATGACACTTTCCGCAATCCAGACGCCGCAGGTTCTGTTCACGAGCGCCGGACGGGCGTGGAAGGGGCTTGCCGCGGATTTCATCCATATTCCGCGCGGGCTGGTGCATGTGCCTGGCGGTGACGTGCACCGGCTGGGCATGCATTTCGGGCCGCCGGTCAACGCCGATTGCCGCTGCGGCGGGCGGCGCATGCGACGGGTGCAGAAGCCGGGCGATATCGACATCGTGCCCGCCGGCATCGATGGTTCCTGGGAGGACGATGCGGACTGTCGGATCCTCAGGCTGAGTTTCTCGCGCGCGCTGCTCGATGGCGTGGCGGCGGATCTCGGGCGGGAAAGCGTCGAGCTGCTGCCGCAGATGCAGGTGCGCGATATCAGGCTCGAGGCGATCGGCTGGGCGATCAAGGCGGACCTCGAAGCGGAGACGCCGTCCGATCCGCTCTATGTCGATCTTCTCGCCAATGCGCTTGCCGTGCGGCTGATCGAAAGCGCGACCGGCGGCGCGCGGGCGCAAGGGCGCAGCGAACCCAAGCTCTCCGCGCGGCAGTTGCGGGTGCTGACCGAGTACATCGAGACCCATCTAGACCAGCGGCTTCATCTGGCCGATCTCGCTGCTGTGGCGGGCCTGAGTGCCACGCGGCTGAAGATCCTCTTTCGCAACAGCACCGGCATGCCGGTGCATCAATATGTCATCCGTCGCCGTGTGGAATTTGCCCGCGCGCTGATGACCACGACGAGCCTGCCGGCGAGCGAGATCGCGGTCGCCGCAGGCTTTGCCCATCAAAGCCATATGGCCTCGACCATGCGCCGGTTGCTCGGCGAGACGCCGGGCGCAATCATGCGGCGCTCCGGCGAAATCTGACCGAAGCTGCAAAATCCTGGCCGATTCTGTGCGACCGGGTTCCGCGTGATCCCTATGCCTTGCCCGTCTTCAGCAAGGAAAAAAGATCATGTTCGTCATTCTCGGAGCGGCCGGAAAGGTCGGGACATCAACGGCGTCGGCCCTGCGCGCGGAGGGGCTGCCGGTGCGGGCGGTGCTGCGCGATCCGGCAAAGGCCGGTCCATTGCAGGCGATCGGCTGCGACGTCGCCTTTGCCGATTTGCGTGACACGGCAGCGCTCGGCGCGGCTCTGGCGGAAGCCGAGGTCGTGCAGATCATCCTGCCGCCGCCGCTCAAGGCCGAAGATGCCAGAGCGGAAATGCGTTCGCTCACCGAGAGCATGGTCGAGGCGCTGGCCCGGGCGCGGCCGAAACGGGTGCTGGCGATCTCCGACTATGGCGCCCATGTGCCCGAGGATATCGGCATGCCCACCGTCTTCCGTCTCTTCGAGGAGCGGCTTCGCTGGCTCGACATGCCCAAGATCTTCCTGCGATCGGCCGAGCATATGGAAGGCTGGGCGCGCAGCATCCCGGCGGCGATCGCGACCGGTGCCCTTCCGACCCTGCATCATCCGGTGGAGCGGACCTTTGCCGCCGTTTCGACCGGAGACGTGGGGCGCATGGCTGCGGACCTGCTCCGCCGCCCGGTCGCGGAAACGTCGGAGCAGATCGTGCATATCGAGGGGCCGCGCCGCTATAGCGCCAGCGACGTGGCCGCGGCCCTGGGCCAGTTGCTCGGGCGTACGATCACGGCCCAGGCGGTGCCGCGTGGCGCGTGGCAGGAGGCGCTGGAACGGGCCTTGAGCGCAAGCACCGCCCGACTTCTGGTCGATCTCTACGACGCCCACAACAAGGGCGGTCTGATCGACGTCGAGCCGGGCGGCGAGGTTCGTTATGGAACGACAGGATTGGTCGAGGCTCTGAGGCCCTTCGTGCCGGCCTGATGGGTTTCAAGGCTTCGAACTGACGCAATTCCGGCGGAAAACCGTTTCACGCTTTTCCTGGAATTGCTTGGCCAGACGACGCAATTCCGCGCGGAAAACCGCTGTGCACTTTTCCTGGAATTGCTTAGCCGGCAACCGGCAGCGGCGCCTCCGGGTTGACGAGGCCGGCTGCGCGCAGGTCCCGCCAGAAGTCGGCCGGCACAGCCTCGTTGAGGGCGGCGCGGTCTTCGGCGATGCGGGAAGGCTGGCTGGCGCCCGGGATGACGGCGGCAACCGCGGGGTTGGCGAGCGAGAACTGCAGGCCGGCCGCCTTCATCGAGATGCCATGACGGTCGGCGATCGCCTTGATGCGCGCGACTTTGTCGAGGATGGCGGGCGTCGCCGGCGCATATTCGAAGTTCGGGCCGCCGACGAGCGCGCCGGAGCTGTAGGGGCCGCCGACGACGATGCCGAGGCCGCGCCTGGTGACTTCGGGCATGACGCGCTGCAGCGCCCGGTCATGGTCCAGCAGGGTGTAGCGGCCGGCGAGCAGGAAACCATCGGGGCGGGGGCCTTCGAGCGCCAGCAGCAGTTCGATCGGCTCGACCCGGTTGACGCCGAGCCCCCAGGCCTTGATCACGCCCTCGTCGCGCAACTTGTCGAGCGCCTTGAAGGCGCCCTTGCGCGCGGTCTCGAAGACGTCGAGCCATTCGTCGCCGTAGAAATCCTGGGCGACGTCGTGGACGAAGGCGATCTCGATCCGGTCTGTCTTCAGGCGCTTGAGGCTGTCCTCGATCGAGCGCAGCGTCGCGTCATGGGTGTAGTCGTTGACGATCTTGTTGGGGCGACCGTAGCGGAAGACGTCGCCCTTCTCGCCGAGATCGCGGGCGCTGACATCCTCGATCTCGTCGAGGATCACCCGGCCGACCTTGGTGCTGATGACGTATTCGTCACGCGGGCGTCCGGCGAGCGCCTCGCCCATGCGGATCTCGGCAAGGCCGGCGCCGTAGAAGGGGGCGTTGTCGAAATAGCGGATGCCGTCGTTCCAGGCGGCCTCGACGGTGCCGAGCGCTTCCTGTTCGGGGATTTCGCGGAACATGTTGCCGAGCGGGGCTGCGCCGAAGCCGAGCTTGCCGGGCAGAATATCCTTGAGTGTCATGTGTCCTGTCCTTTGCTGTTGAATGGCAGGTGTTGATGTGCGGTGCTGCGATCGGTGAGGCATCGCTGTCGGGCAGAGAGATAGGTCGGGCTGCAGATCGGCATTAGGCAGGCGGATTTCGCAGGAATTGAGAAACGAATTCACAGATGGCTGGCTGGAAACCGCATCGGCGGCTATCGATCGCCGGTCGCCGGCTTTCGCCGCGATCGCCGATCTTTGTTGTTTCCGGCTGTCGGCAAACGCCGCCTTCGTTCGTCTTCATGAAGTGTAACAGGGAGCGACGCCGCATGAAGCTTTATTTCAGCCGAAACCCCAATCCGCGTCTGGCCGTTGCAACGGCGCGGTTTCTAAACGCCGAGGTCGCCTTCGAATTTGCCGAGCCGTTGGCGCCGGGGCAGGCGGACCGCTATCGGCCGCTCAATCCCAACCTGCTTCTGCCGATCCTGGAGCGTCCCGGCCGGGCGCTCTGGGAGGCGGATGCGATCGCCTGCTTTCTTTCCCGAGAGTTGGGTTCCAATTTCTGGCGAAGGGATGACGACGAGCCGGAGATGATCCGCTGGATCAGCTGGGGCAAGGAGAACTTCGTGAAGGCTTGCGACATGGTGCATTGGGAGCGCGGCACCAAGCTGCGCTACGGCATCGGCCCTTGCGAAGAAGCGATGGTGGAGGAGGGGTTGAGGTCCTTTCACAGGGCGGCGCGATTGTTGGAGGAGGAGCTTTCCGGCCGCGCCTGGCTGCTGGGCGATAGCATCTCCTATGCCGATTTCCGCATGGCGACGTTCCTGCCCTACAACGACGCGGCGCGGCTGCCGATCGCGGACTATCCGGCGCTTGCGCGCTGGGCCGGGCAGTTGGACGAGATCGAGGCCTGGCGCGATCCTTTCCGCGGGCTCGCCGCGCCCGAGATGCCACCGCTTCCGGCTTGACGGGCGGATCGTCGGCCGGCCTGCGCGGGTCGCCTTCGGCGGCAGTCGTGGGTGGCTTCGAAGGGGCCGCTTCCCGGCCTGGCGGCAGGTCTCCGGACGCTGGATTTCGTCTGCGATCCCAGTATGATGGGGCTGCAACCTTCCTTTCGGTCGGCCGCCATCCCGCGCGGTCGATCCTGCCGAAAACTCCCGATCATGTCGTTGTCCGTCGTTTCCGCCGCGGCGCAGTCGCCGCCCTATACTGCCGAAGATCTGGTCCGGATGGATCGTTTTCGCGAGGGGCTCGATTCCGCTGCGCGCGAACTGCTGGAAACGCATCTCGCCTTGCCGCGGGAAGTGCACTACGTGGCGGATCTGCGGCGCTGGATGCTCAGCCAGGTGACGATGGCCATGCATTTCGAGCATCTGCAGGATAGGGCATGCCTGCCGATTTCACCGGGCAATCTCGCCCGCACCATGAGCGCGATCGCAAGCCGCAACACGGTGCATGCCTTTCTCCTGGAAATGCGGAGATACCGTTTTGTCGAACCGCTGGAGCGTGGAGACGGCCGGCAGCGCGCGGTTCGCGCAACGCAGATGAGCGAGGCACTCATCCGGCGCTACTTCGACATTCATCTGCGCGCGCTCGATCTCATCGATGGCGGCGGCCGATATGCGCTGTCGCGCCAGCAGCCCGGCCTCTTGCATGGTGCGCAGCCTCGTTTCGCGCGCCTGCTGCTGGCGCGTCGCGACTGGCACAAGCCGCCACCAAGCATCGCCAAGTTCGTCCGTTCGGATTCCGGAAGCAGCGTGCTGCACGACCTGATCAAGAATGCGCCGGCGCTGCCTGACGAAAGTGCTGCGCCGATCTGGATCGGAAAAGTGTCTCCCAATGCCTTGTCGAGCCGGTACCGCATTTCCAGAACCCATACGGCGCGGCTCTTTGGCCTGGCGCGCGAGGCGGGGCTGATCGGCTGGGCGAAGGCGAGCAATCGCGGCGCGTGCTGGATTTCGACGGCGCTGGTGCACGACTACCGCTATTGGCAGGCCATCAAGCTCTCGGCCGTTTCGATCGCCTTTGCCGAAACCTGTCGCGCAAGCGGTGTGTTGGAGGCCGCCTGAAGGCGCATGCGGCGGGGGTCCGCTGAGGCTCCCCGCCGGGCGTTCATTACTCGTGGATCGTGTAGGAACCCATTTCGCAGAGGTCCTGCGTATCGGTCGTCGTGTCGAGATCGTCGCCCTGGAACTCGAAGCGCATGTCGTACCGGCAGACGCTGCGACCGTCGGCAATGGTGATTTCCATCTCTTCGCCGGGGCCAAGAGCCTGCCGGCCGAAGATGTCGTCTTCCCAGTTGTCGACGCCGGTCGGAGAGGCGTAGAAATTGTTCAGGACAGAATTGGTCCCGTTCTTCAGCGTGAAGACGAGATCCTCGGCTTTTGCTGTTGTCGATAGGCACATGACAACTGCCGACGCCAGAAGGGCGAAGTTAAACTTTTTCATGTTTTCAACCTGTTGGAATATGTTATTGCGAGAACTCGCGACAAATTCTTTAGCTGAACTCGGTGCCAAGCTGAAGATTGCTGCCGTACCATCTTTGGGTCTATCTGGACCCGCTTGACCGGGCTTTCGGGTGCCGCAGCCCGGTCGCAAGTCGGCCTTGGACGCCGCTGCCAATCGGCCCGAATGGGCGTCGGAACGGCCGTTACCTATTCCCGCCCAAAACCCGAAAGGTGTTTCGCCTTTTTTAGGAAGACGAGATTTGTCCTCCTTCGGTTACCTTTTTGCTTGTCCCGCTGGAGACGGGGCAATCGCACAAGGTATGGAGGAGATACCCTTGGCAAGCATTGCAGAGGAAAATGCACTACCGGAAAATCCCGAAGACGAACGGCTGAGTGTCGGCGCCAATCTGGCCTACGGGCTGCAGCACGTCTTGACCATGTATGGCGGCATCGTCGCCGTTCCGTTGATCCTCGGCCAGGCGGCCGGGTTGAATTCCGCCGATGTCGGCCTGCTCGTTACCGCCTCGCTTTTTGCCGGCGGGCTTGCGACCATCCTGCAGACGATCGGCGTGCCGTTCTTCGGCAGCCGCCTGCCTTTGGTGCAGGGCGTTTCGTTCTCCGGCGTCGCGACGATGATCGCGATTTCGGGCAATGGCGGCATTCCGGCGGTTCTCGGCGCGGTGATCGTGGCTTCGCTGATCGGTCTTCTGATCACGCCGGTGTTTTCGCGCATCACCCGTTTCTTTCCGCCGCTGGTGACCGGCATCGTGATCACCACCATCGGCCTGACCTTGATGCCGGTGGCGGCCTTCTGGGCCATGGGCGGAAACAAGGCGGCGCCGGACTTCGGCAGCACCGCGAATATCCAGCTTGCAGCGGTGACGCTGATCATCGTGCTGCTCTTGAGCAAGCTCGGCAACGCGTCGATTTCGCGGCTTTCGATCCTGCTTTCGATCGTCATCGGCACCGGCATCGCCTATGTGGCCGGCATGACCGATTTTTCGCAAGTTGCCAACGGCCCGGTCTTCGCACTGCCGAAGGTCTTCCATTTCGGCTACCCGACCTTCGAACTTGCCGCAATCATCTCGATGCTGATCGTCATCATGGTGACGCTGGTCGAAACTTCGGCGGACATTCTCGCCGTCGGTGAGATCGTCGAGACCAAGGTGGATTCGCGCCGGCTCGGCGACGGCCTTCGCGCCGACATGCTGTCGAGCATTCTCGCGCCGATCGTCGGTTCCTTCACCCAGAGCGCCTTTGCCCAGAATGTCGGCCTCGTGGCGGTGACGGGCGTAAAGAGCCGCTATGTGGTGGCGACCGGCGGCATGTTCCTGGTGACCCTTGGCCTCTTGCCGGTCATGGGGCGGATCGTTGCTTCCGTTCCGACCTCGGTTCTCGGCGGCGCCGGCATCGTGCTCTTCGGCACGGTTGCAGCCAGCGGCATCCGTACGCTGTCCAAGGTCGAGTACAACAACAACATGAACCTGGTGATCGTTGCGACCTCGATCGGCTTCGGCATGATCCCGATCGCAGCCCCCGGTTTCTACGAGCACTTCCCGACCTGGGTCGCGACGATCTTCCATTCGGGCATCTCGTCGGCGGCGGTCATGGCAATCCTGCTCAACCTCCTGTTCAACCACTTCACCGTGGGCAATTCCGACCAGCAATCGGTGTTCGTGGCGGCGACGGAGCGCACGATCCGCTACCAGGATATCGCCCGCCTGCATGACGGCGACTACTTCCTCAACGGCAAGCTCTACGACGCCAAGGGCGTGGAGGTGCCGCTGATCGAGGCGCACTGAACAGGCGCGATCTCTAAATATGCCCAATCCCGGCGGGAGGTCGCTTCAGACTTCTCCCGGGATTTGTTCTGAAAAAATATGCAATCCCGCACGAAAAACCGCTTCGCATTTTTCCTGGGATTGTTCTGAAATGCGCAACTCCGGACGAAAAGCGCCTTCGCACTTTTTCTGGAATTGCTCTGAAATACGCAATCCTGGGCGGAAAACCGCTTCGCACTTTTCCTAGGATTGCTCTGAATTACGCAATTCCGAACGAAAAACCGCTTCGCATTTTTCCTAGGATTGCTTTGAAATACCGCCATTCCGGGCAGGGGATCGTTTCCTGTTTTTCCTGGCGTTGCTTTGAACCCCAACGAAAGGACACTGGGAATGACACAGCAGACCGACAACTACCAACTGCTCGACGCACTGCTCGGCACGATGGAAAAGGGCATCATTCCGGCGACGGAAGCAGGCGTTGCCGCCGGCAACAAGATCTTCGGCGCCGCGCTGATGCGCAAATCCGATCTTTCGACCGTGCTCGTGGAAACCAACAACGAAACGGAAAACCCGCTCTGGCACGGCGAAGTTCACACGCTGAAGCGCTTCTACGAGATCGAGGGAACGGAGCGCCCGGACAGCCGCGATCTCATTTTCCTCTCCACGCACGAGCCGTGCTCGATGTGCCTTTCGGCGATCACTTGGGCGGGCTTCGACAACTTCTTCTACTTCTTCAGCCACGAGGATTCGCGCGACAGTTTCTCCATCCCGCATGACCTGAAGATCCTGAAGGAGGTCTTCACGCTGGAGCCCGGCGGCTACAACCGGACGAATGCGTTCTGGAAGGGCCAGTCGATCCACGCGCTGATCGACGCTCTGCCCGAGCCGCAGCGGAGCGACCTGAAGGCCCGCGCCGAGGCGATCCGCGCGAAATATGACGAACTCTCCTCCGCCTATCAGGACAGCAAGGACGGCAACGCCATCCCGCTGAACTGAGGCAAGAAAGCCTTCACCTGAAGCGGGCCATTTCATTCTCTCGTCAGAGCGTGAAATGGCCTATTTCTTTGAAAGAATATGCATTCCTCCTTATGAACGCAGGTGCTAGGGTCGCCGGCGTACAGTCGCGTTTCGGGGGAATTGCGTGAACTGGTCCAGGCCTCTCAGGGTGCATCTTAGCGTGCTCGTGGTCGCGCTGCTCGTCTTAACGGCAACGCCGATCATCTGGATGGCCTTCAGCCAGGGGCGGCAGGCGGCGATCCTTGCCGGCGAGAAGCACATGCGCGAGATGAGCCTGCGGCTGATCGAGGGCTACAGGAATGCGCTTGAAGGCGGCCACGAGGCGGTGGCGCTTGCGTCTACCGTGCCCCAGCTTGCCGTCGCGCCGCCCGGCGACCTGCAGCCGAAGGTGCAATTCTTCCTGGAGGTGCTCAGAAGCGTTTCCAACGCGACGAGCATCTATGCCGGCTATCCCGACGGCTCCTACCTGCAGGTGATCAATACGGAGCGAGACTATGTGCGCCAGGCGCTCGAAGCGCCTGTGGGCACGGCCTTTGCGGTCCGCCTGCTGGCCCTTGGGCAGGACGCGGGCACAGTCTCGACGCTTCGCTTCCTCGACGCAGGCGCCGAGCAGATCGGGGAACGTCCGTTCGAGCGCACGAATTTCGACCCGCGTCAGAGCCCCTGGTATCAGGCGGCCCTTCGAACCGGCGGTCCGGTTTCCGTCGGGCCCTATGTCACGGGCACGCTCAAGGTGCCGACCCTGGCGCTGGCAGCGCCACTGAAGGGGACCCGCGGCATCGTGGTGGGCACCAACATTCACCTGCAGACCGTCAGCCGCCTGCTCGATGCGCGCGAGATCTCGCCGCGGGCCCGGTCCTATGTCATCGGCAGCGACAACAACCTCGTCGCCCATTCCGATCCCGCGGTCATGAGCATGATCCTCGGGGCCTGGTCGGGCGGTCGCGGGGCCGATATGCACAGCCTCGATCCGAGCCTCGACGTCGTCGCCGGGCTGCGCAAGGACCCCGCCTATGCGGGTGGGGGGCTTACCGAGGCCGAGTTTGCCGGCGAGCGCTATCTGGTGCAGATCGCGCCGGTCAGCGTCGCCGGCCTGTTCAAGGGCAGCTCGGTCGCGATCGTCGTGCCGCTGCAGGACCTGGTGGCGCAGGCAAACCGGCTGCTGGTGCGCAACCTGATGATTGCCGGGGGGCTGCTGGTGGCGGGTGTCATCGGCTCGCTGATGCTGTCACGGGTGATCAGCCGCAAGCTCTATCACCTTGCCGACGAGGCGCGGCGGATCGGCGACCTGAACTTTGCCGGCAACGACGCCCCGCATTCCTGGATCACTGAGATCAACACGCTCGGCGGCGCGCTTTCCGCCAGCCGGCGCGCCATCGTCCAGTTTGCCCTCTACGTTCCGCGCGAGGTGGTCCGCCGGATCATCGATCCCGAGGGCGGCGCGGCGGTTCGCGGCAGGAGACAGGAGGTGACGGCGCTTTTCACCGACGTGCGCGACTTTACCAGCATCTCCGAACAGCATTCGCCCGAGGAGGTCGTCGATATTCTTTCGGCCTATTTCGAGATGCTGAACACGGTGGCCGAGCAGTACCACGGAACGGTGATCCAGTATCTCGGCGACAGCATTTTCGTCATCTGGAACGCGCCGGTTGCCGATCCGCAGCATATCGAGAATGGCTGTCATTGCGCGCTGGCGATGAAGGCGGCGGTCGATCGCCTGAACGAGACCAACCGCAAAGGCGGTCGTCCGGAACTGTTCACGCGCTTCGGCGTGCATACAGGGCCGGCGGTCGTCGGCAGCTTCGGTGCGATTGCGCGCCAGCAATACACGGCCATGGGCGACACGATCAACGTCGCTTCGCGGCTCGAAGGGCTGAACAAGGAGTACAACACCTCGATCCTGGTGAGCGGGGCGGTACACTCCGCCGTCGCCGACCTCTTCGACTTCCGCGCGATGGGCATGGTGCATGTGAAGGGGCGCTCGGGCGGCATCGATCTCTGGGAACTGGCCGGCACGCGCGGATAGTCTGCACCACGGCGGTCGTCGAGACCGGTTCGTTGGCGGATCAGCGATCCGCAAGCAGCCCGGTCGCCATGGCGCGGAAGGCGTCAATCGCTTTCGGCAAAACCGTCTTCGGCTCGTCGCTGGCGGCAACCCAGAGGGCGGCGTTGAGCGCAGCCCCGCTGAGCAGCCGCGCGGCCGCTTCCGCATCGACCGGCTTCAACACGCCCTTGTCCAGCAGATGCTCCACCGACCGCTTCGTCGCCAGCAGGCAGCTGTTCTGGCTTGGCCATTTCGAGGGATCGCCGAGCACGGCCGGGCCATCGAGCAGCACGATGCGCTGCACCTCGGGATCGAGCGCCATCTCGATATAGGCGGCCCCTTCGGCAAGCATCGCCTGCCAGTGATCGCCGGCTGCGGCACCGGCGCCGATCTTCTTGGCGCGCACGGCCATCTCGCTGTCGATCTGGGTGACGACCGCGGCCAGCAGCCCGCGCTTGTCGCCGAAATTGTGATAGAGCGCGCCGCGCGTCAGCCCGACATCGGCGGTCAGCTCATCCATCGAGGAGGCGGCATAGCCCTTTTCCGCAAAGGCCTTTCGCCCCGCCGAAATCAGCTTCGCGCGGTTTTCCTCCATCGTTTCCTGGCGGCTTCTGGCCATCTTCGCCCTCAACTTCAGATACGGTGCGTATATGAATTTGACATACGCGTCGTATTTCGCTATTTCAGATACGTGCCGTATATCAAATTGGAAGGCATTTGTGAAGGAGGGCCCCGGCATCCCGTTCGTCCTCCTTCGTGCCGATCCCGTAAACCAGAAAGGCAAGTCCCATGACGTTACGTGACGCAATCTTTCCCGCCGGCCGGCATGCGCTCTACGAGCAGCACCGTTACTCCGCAGCTATCCGCTCCGGTGATCTGCTGTTCGTTTCCGGCCAGGTCGGCAGCCGCGAGGACGGCACGCCGGAGCCGGACTTCGCCCGCCAGGTCGAACGCGCCTTCGACAATCTCGAAGCGACGCTGAAGGCGGCGGGCGCCACCTTCGACGACATCGTCGACGTGACGAGCTTCCACACCGATCCGGAGAACCAGTTCGAAACGATCCTGGCGGTCAAGGACCGGATCTTCAGCGAAAAACCCTATCCGAACTGGACCGCCATCGGCGTCAACTGGCTCGCCGGCTTCGACTTTGAGATCAAGGTGATCGCGCGGATACCCGAAGCGGGTGGTGCCGAGCGGGGGCGGGCGGCTTAGCGCCTGTTGGGCATTTGGAGCGTTGGAGGACGTCGTGTTCTATGCGGCGCCCTCCGGCACCGCACGCCTTGTCAAACAGACCGATCGCTCCTTGGGTGCCGATCCGCGGGCCTCTATCGAGGGCCAGCGCTCCGACAATTGAAACGCGAGGCGACAGGTCGCGACAGCTTGCGCCTAATGCAGATGCGCCAGCTTGTCCGGATTGCGCACCACATAGATCGCCGCGACCTTGCCGTCCTTGATCTCCAGCGCGGTCGTCTGCAGCTCGCCGTCGGCCTCGCGGGTGACGAAGCCGGGCAGGCCGTTGATGAAGCCGGCGCGTATCAGCGTCGAGCCGTGCTTGGCAAAGAGGGCGGCCAGTTGCTCGTGCACCTTCATCACGGCATCGAAGCCGAGGATCGGCTGCATTGCGGCCGGGCGTTTGCCGCCGCCGTCGGCATGCACGCTGACATCGGCTGCGAGCATGGCGCCGAGCGTCTTCATGTCGCCGTGGCGGGAGGCTGCAAAGAAGGCGTTGGCAAGTTCGAGGCCGCGCTGCTGCTCGATCTCAAAGCGGGGGCGTTCCGCGCGCACATGGGTGCGGGCGCGGGCTGCCAGCTGGCGGCAGGCGGCGGCATCGCGGTCGATGGTCACGGCCACCTCGTCAAAACTCTGGCCGAAGACGTCGTGCAGCAGAAAGGCGGCGCGCTCCAAGGGCGATAGGCGTTCGAGCGCCAGCATCAGGGGCAGGGTGACGTCGTCCTCCGGCTCCTCCTCGACGACAGGTTCGGGAAGCCAGGGGCCGACATAGGTTTCGCGCTTCATCCGCGCGGATTTCAACTGATCGAGGCAGAGCCGCGTGACCGTGCGGCGCAGGAACGCTTCCGGTTCGCGCACGGACGTGCGGTCGGCCCCCATCCAGCGGATGAAGGCCTCCTGCACCATGTCCTCCGCATCGGCGACCGAGCCGAGCATGCGGTAGGCGACGCGGACGAGTTTTGGACGCAGCGGATCGAAGACCGCCGCTGCGTCGTCATGGGCGCTCACCGCCATCAGGCGGCAGCCTGCGCGGCGGCCTTGGCGGCTGCCGGGTCGACCCAGAGGCCGAAGCCGACGGCGAGACGGTTCCAGCCGTTGATGACGTTGATCATCAGCGTGAGCTTCACCTGTTCCTCCTCGGTGAAATGGTCCTTCAGCGCCTGATAGGCGGCTTCGTGGGCATGGCCCTCGGACAGGCGAGTCAGCGCTTCCGTCCAGCCTAGCGCGGCGCGCTCGCGATCGGAATAGCAGGGCGCTTCGCGCCAGGCGGAAAGCAGGTAGATGCGCTGTTCCGTCTCGCCCTTTTCGCGGGCTTCCTGGGTGTGCATGTTGATGCAGTTGGCGCAGCCGTTGATCTGCGAGGCGCGGATTTTCACGAGTTCGATAATGGTGGTGTCGAGGCTCGCGGCAACGGCCATCGAGACGCTGGTCCAGCTCTTCATTAGTTGCGGGGCAGCGGCGAAAAGGTCGATCTTGGCAGTCATGGTTCCGTTTCCTTTCGTTGGTTCCGATACCATGACGAGCGAGCAACGGCCGGTGTGACATGGCCGCGATTTTTTCTGAAAAAAACTTCAGTGCGCATCGTTTCGGTGGGGCCGGCCTATGCCGCACCGCACTAACCCCTATGGATGACTATGACGCCTTCGGTCGATATGTGAGTGTAGGCTGGGGGGACCACTCTATTTCAGGTGGCGGTGCCGAGTGCTTCGGGAGGTACTCAATGGCGGACGAATTCAATGCCGCACTCGATATTCCGTACGTCTTCGAGATCACCATCAACGACTTTGCGGCGCTGTGGCGGAAGCTGGAGCGGCGAAGCTTTGCGCTGAAGGCGCTTCTGCCCAATTGGTACGGCCAGTTGCAGGGCGAATTCGGAGCGACCTTCGGCGCGCTCGATGCCTATGTCGGCCACGGCACGGCGGTCGTTCCCAGAAACGGCATGGAGAAGGCCGCCGTTGAGGCGGTGATCGCGACGATGCTGATGGGCCGGCTCGGCATGGCCATTCGCGAACTGGCCGTCGAGGCGGGGCAGGCTTCCGGCAAAAAGGGCGAGTACATCAAGGGGCGGCTTCACTATGGCGAGGACAACCGGATCACCGGGGTCGACGACGAGTACCTGCGCCGGGTGCTCGATCCGGCCGAGGACTATGAGGCCGACGGATGCGTCTTCGAGGTGCTGGGTTACTCGCCGAGCAGTCCTTTTTCCATGACGTCGCGTATCGCCTCGATGATGCTGTTCTTCAACCGCGGCATGGCGCCGTTGAGCGGGAGGCCGGTCGATTACAACGTCATCCTGAAAACGATGCACGCATTCATCGCTGCGGAAAACCTCGGCTATGTCGTGACCTTCGAGTACCGCAACACCAATGACGATCTGTCGATCTTCACCACCAACGAGTTCAACAAGCTGACCCTCCAGTCTGAGGAGGGCGACCTTCGCCTTATCCAGAAATACCTGAAGGCCATCGGCTTTTATTTCGGCGATGTCGACAATGCACTCGGACCGGAGTTCGAGGTCGCCGCCCGGAACTTCGCGCGGGTCTACAGGCTGGACGACTATGCGCACTACAGCGACCGCGAGTTTCTATACACGCTGGCCAATGCCTATGTGCGCCACCGCAGCCAGATGTCGACCGGGCCACGCTAGGTCCGTCGCCGCAAAACCGCTGCACATATTTGCGCGAGACGCATCGGGGATCGCCGACTACGCTTCCCCCGGTTCTGTCATACCCCTGTAAAAGGGCGGCCCTATCCCTCGGCGCCAGTTTCAACACGAGGGTATATCCATGAAATCGTTTGTCTCCGTCCTTGCCGGCGCTGTTGTCGCAGGCCTGCTTTCGACCGCGGCCTATGCCGAAAGCCTGGTGCTCTATACCAGCCAGCCGAACGAGGATGCACAGGCGACGGTCGATGCGTTCCAGGCGGCCAATCCCGGCATAGAGGTGGAATGGGTGCGCGAGGGCACGACGAAGATCATGGCCAAGCTGATGGCCGAGATCGAGGCCGGCAATCCGGTCGCCGACGTACTGCTGATCGCCGACACCGTGACCATGCAGCGGCTGAAGGAAGCCGGCCATCTCGAAGGCTACAAGTCGCCGGAAGCGGCGAATTACGACGCGGCACTCTATGATGCCGACGGCGCCTATTACTCCACGAAGATGATCACGACCGGCATCGTCTACAACACCTCGGCCGCCATAAAGCCTGAGGGCTGGCAGGATCTCGCGAAGCCGGAGGCCAAGGGCCTCGTCACCATGCCGAGCCCGCTGACCTCGGGTGCGGCCCTGATCCACGCGCAGACCCTGACCGGCATCGATGGCCTCGGCTGGGACTACTACAAGGCGCTCGCCGCAAACGGTGCTACGGCTGCCGGCGGCAATGGCGGCGTCTTGAAGGCGGTTGCGACCGGTGAGAAGGCCTATGGCATGCTCGTCGATTTCATGGCGATCCGCGAAAAGGCCAAGGGCGCGCCGGTGGAATTCGTCTTCCCGGCCGAGGGTGTTTCGGCCGTCACAGAGCCGGTCGGCATCCTGAAGACCGCCAAGAATGTCGACGCCTCCAAGAAGTTCGTCGACTTCCTCCTGTCTGAGGAAGGCCAGAAGACGGCGGTGAAGATGGGTTACATCCCGGCGCGCAACGGCGTGGCGCTGCCTGCGGGCTACCCGGCGCGCGAGACGATCAAGGTGCTGCCGGTCAATGCGGCCGAGGCCGTGAAGAATTCCGACGCGGATCTGAAAACCTTCTCCGGCATCTTCGGCACGAACTGATCGGTTCAATGCTGAAACGTAACGATGCGCGCAGCCGGTCCCGCTGGCTGCGCTTTCCCATTCAAGGCAGGACGATGGGCGCGACCAAGCTACGGGCAGGCGCCAGCCCCGCTGCCGAGCCGCGCTGGCT
>NZ_JTLA01000080.1:0-16203 GCF_000799055.1 Ensifer sp. ZNC0028 | reverse complement strand
TCGCCCCGCTTGCGGGGAGAAGGTGCCGGCAGGCGGATGAGGGGCATTACCGCGCAGATGAGGCGGCGAATCGGTCGTTCAGCTACCGAGGTGGCGTTCGCCACGCTTCCTGGCCAGCTCGATCTGCCGCTGGCGCTGGCGGTAGCGTTCGCGGTCCTCGTCGGTGCGGACCTCGTGGCAATGAATGCAGGCGACGCCGTCTTCGTGGTGTGGTGAAGCCAGGTCAGCCTTGGTCAACGGCTGGCGGCAGGCGTGGCAGAGCGTGTGCTCGCCTTCCTCGAGGCCGTGGGTAACCGAAACGCGATCGTCGAAGACAAAGCAGGCGCCTTCCCAGAGGCTTTCTTCCTGCGGCACTTCCTCGAGATATTTCAGGATGCCGCCCTTGAGGTGGTACACCTCGTCGAAGCCCTGTTCCTTCATGAAGGCGGTCGCCTTCTCGCAGCGGATGCCGCCGGTGCAGTACATGGCGATCTTCGGCTTGTTGTGCAGGCCGGTGTTGTTGCGCACCCAGTCCGGGAACTCGCGGAAGGTCTTGGTCTGCGGATCGACCGCGCCCTTGAAGATGCCGATCGCCGTCTCGTAGTCGTTGCGCGTGTCGATGACGATCGTCTCGGGATCGGAGATCAGCGCATTCCAATCCTTCGGGTCGACATAGGTGCCGACGATCTTGTTGGGGTCGATGTCCTCGACGCCCATGGTGACGATTTCCTTTTTCAGCCGCACCTTCATGCGCAGGAACGGCATGGAGGATGCGCGGCTTTCCTTGTGCTCCAATGCGCCGAACTCGGGCTGTGCGCGCAGGAAGGAAAGCACCGCGGTGATGCCGGCATCGGTGCCGGCGATCGTGCCGTTGATGCCTTCATGCGCCAGAAGCAGCGTTCCCTTGACGCCGTTTTCGTCGCAGACGGCCTGCAGCGGTTCGCGAAAATCGGCGAAACGCGGGAAGCGTGCGAAATGATAGAGCGCGGCCACCAGAAACTGGCCATGCGTCTCACCATGGGGCTCAGGGCGCGGGGTCGTGGAAATGTCGGTCATGGCCCGTGCAAATACAGCTTTCGCGCCGCAAGCGCAATCGCGGCGGGGCCCATGGGCACTCTGTCGCCCGCCGAAATTTCGCCGAAACATCAGCGCGCGGCGTCGAGCCAGAGCAACCGGATCGTTCGGCTTTCGTCGTCCGGTTCCTCCTGGAAGACCTCGGCGGCGAGATCAAGAGCGTGCTTGCGCAAGCTTCCCTGTCGGTCGATGACGGCCGCGATGAGGTGGGCCTGATCCTGACTGTTGCCGGCAAGACCCGGATCCTCGTTGATCAACTGGGTCATGACCGCGAGATCGTTGAGGTGCCCGAGCGTGTCGACCAGCGCTTTGGCCTCGGCGCGCTTGGCCTGCAGGGCGGAAGGCCAGACCGCGTGCATCAGGCCGAGATGCATGCGGTAGTCCTGCGCCCGCTTTCGCAGCTCGTGGAACGCCGGGGCTTCCGAAGTCTCGCTGCATGCCTGCCTGGCGCGCCTGGCCCGCTTCAGCGTGCGCCGCCATCCCTTCGTCAGCCGGTCTGCGGTCTTGCGGCGCCGGTCGTCGAATGTCACCTGGCTGAGGGCCTGCAGCGCCTGCTCGCAGCGCACGATGGTGGCTGACACGCGGTCCTCGATATCGGTCGCGCTTGCGGTGATGCGGTCCCGGCGTGTCGTCAGCCGCTCGCAGACATGGGCGAGCGCCCGTTCTTCCTCCTCGTTGCACGCGGCTGCCTTGAGGTAATGGGCGTTCTCGACCAGTGCGGCCGCGTCCCGAACGGTTGAGAGGTTGCGGGCCATGTCACGGATGCGCGCATTTTCGTGCTTCTGAAAAAGCGGCACGTCCGCTGCGACGAGACGGTACAGCGAGCGCAGGCGCTTGAAGTTCTTGCGGGCGTCATGGATCGCCTCGTGCATGCCGTCGGGCCGATCCTCGAGCGTCATCACCGCCTGTGTGAGCTGTTCGGCGGCGATTGCGCGGAAGTCTTCCGAAAAAGGCCGCCCGGGTTCGAAGGCGTAAGTCATGGTTGCGGTTCCGTCAGTCCTTCGGTGGCGAGGGACTGGTTGGAGTAGCGGCGATCGCCCGTGATTTCCTGCCCGACCCAATCGGGCAGCGCCGGCATGTCGGTCTCGCGCTTCATCTCGACTTCCGCAACGACGAGGCCTTTGAGCGCGCCTCCATAGACGTCGACTTCCCAGGTGAACCCCTTGTGCGGCACTCGGTAGCGCCTCTTCTCGATGACGATCCCGACCGCCTGGGTCAGCATCTCGCGGGCATCGTCCATCGGCAGGTCGTACTCGTACTCGTTTCTGACCAGCGCCGACTTTCCGATCTTGATGGTGAGCCGCGCCCATTTGTCGCCGTGGATGCGCACGCGCAGCGAGCGGTCGTCCATGGTCACGACATAGGCCTGCCTGAGGTCAATGCCCTTGTCGGCACGCTCCCGCCATCCGTCGGAAGCGACCAGAAATTTGCGCTCTATTTCCTTCGCCATGGAAAATCCGCCATTTCAGGGGCCCGCGGCCACCAACCTATCGCTTTCGCGCAAAGGCTCAAGTCATCTCTTTGTCGCAAGTTGCATATTACCCTTGCCTTACATGCGAAAGCCGCGCTCCCGCCGCCTTGGGTCTCGACAACCGGTGGCCGGGGGAGTATGCGGAGGGCATATTCAATCGTTTTAAAAAGGACGATCGGCATGAGCGCGAAATCCGACAGGCTTCTTTCAACCCTCAAACTGGCGCCGGTCGTTCCGGTGCTGGTGATCGACGACGTGGCGACCGCCGTTCCGCTGGCGCGCGCGCTTGTTGCCGGCGGTTTGAAGGCGATCGAGATCACCTTGCGCACGCCGGCCGCACTCGAAGCGATCCGCGCCGTTGCCAACGAAGTCGAAGGTGCCGTTGCCGGCGCCGGTACGATCCTCAACGCCGCCCAGTTCGAAGCGGCGGTCGAGGCTGGCTCGAAGTTCATCGTCAGCCCCGGCACGACGCAGGAGCTGATCGACGTGGCCAACGACCACGAGGTGCCGCTTTTGCCGGGTGCTGCGACGGCGAGCGAAGTCATGGGCCTGCGTGAAGAAGGCTACAACGTCATGAAGTTCTTCCCGGCCGAACAGGCAGGGGGTGCTGCCTACCTCAAGTCGCTGTCCTCGCCGCTTGCCGGCACGCTCTTCTGCCCGACGGGCGGCATTTCCCTTGCCAATGCGCGCGACTATCTGACGCTGCCCAACGTTGTTTGCGTCGGTGGTTCCTGGGTTGCGCCGAAGGAACTGGTTGCCAAGGGCGACTGGGCCGGCATCACCAAGCTCGCGGCAGAAGCCTTCGTGCTCAAGGGCTGAGCGGCAAGCAACGCCTTCCGTTTTTTGAAAGGCCGGGCGGAGAGCCCGGCCTTTTTCTTTGGCTGGACGGCGTCGCTCGCCTCTGGCGCGAATTTGTATTTTCCCTGCAACGTTCCTATGTCTCAATCCATTCAGCGACGGGCGCGCGGGCGGCGCACCCTTGCGCTCGTCTTCAACCGCCCGGAACCGACAAGGAGCGAAACCCGATGTTCGACGCGAAGAAATTGCTGGATCAGTTTCTGGGATCGCAGGTGCCCGGTGCCGGCGGCACGGTGCGCGATCGCGCGACCCAGGCGACGCAGCTTGCCAAGGACAATCCGCTGGCGAGCGGAGCCATTGCCGCTGTTCTGCTCGGTACCAAGTCGGGTCGCCAGCTGGCGGGCAACGCCGCCGTGCTCGGTGGTCTCGCGGCGATCGCCGGTCTCGGTTATCAGGCCTACAAGAATTATCAGGCCGGCAATACGCCCGGCGGCGCAACGGTCGCCAAAGGCGACCCGGAACTTCTGCCGCCGCCGGCCGATTCCGGTTTCGCCTCCGCGCCGGAAGCCGTCAGCCATGATTTTGCGCTGACGCTGGTGCGCGCGATGATCGCCGCTTCGCGCGCCGATGGGCATATCGACGATGCCGAGCGCCAGCATATCATGGACAAGCTGTCGGTATCGGGCCTCTCGGCCGATGCAGCCAGCTTCCTCGAAGGCGAGCTTGCCAACCCCGTCGATATCGACGCGATCGTCGGCGCGGCAAAGACGGAAGAGGAGCGGGTAGAGGTCTACACCGCGTCGCGCCTGACGATCGAACCGGAAACCCGTGCGGAGCGTGGCTATCTCGACCTACTTGCCGGCCGTCTCGGTCTTCCCGATGCGCTGGTCGATCACATCGAGGCGACGGTTTCGGCCGCCAAGGTGCCGGCCACCGCGTAGGGGATCGGTTCTGCCGGTACGGTTTCATCACCGGTTCGAACAGGGTTCATCACCAGTTTGAATTTGTGTCGGCCGCCACTCCGGCCTATGCCGAAGGGCAGGGATAAAGGAGGAGCGGCCGATGCGCGATCTGACGAACTGGAAAGGGTGCCCGGCGCCGAAGGGCGTCGCGCTCGAAGGGCGCTTCGTCAAGCTTGAGCCCTATGAGCGCGACCGGCATCTGCAGGATCTCTGGGACGGCCTCGGCGGCATGGCGATCAATCCGCTGCTGAAATATTTCGCGCAGCCGGACTTCGCCGGGATCGAGGACTTCGACGCCTGGCTGACGGCGGCTCAGCAGAAGTCCAGCTGGGTCACCGAGGTGTTCCGCGACCAGGCAACCGGCATTGTCGTCGGCATGGCCAACTACATGCGCCCCGATCCGGCCAATGGCGTCGTCGAGGTCGGCTCCGTGGCGCACGGCGCCGCCATGGCGCGTTCGCCGCTTTCGACCGAAGTCCACTACCTGATGGCAAAACACGTCTTTGAGGATCTGGGCTACCGCCGCTACGAATGGAAGTGCAACAGCGAGAACATGGCCAGCCGTCAGACGGCGGCACGCCTCGGTTTCACTTTCGAAGGCATTTTCCGGCAGCACATGATTTCCAAGGGCGGCAACCGCGACACGGCCTGGTTTTCGATGATCGATAGCGAATGGCCGCTGCTCAATGCCGCATTCGAAAGCTGGCTTGCAGCTGATAATTTCGATGAAGACGGTCGCCAGAAGCGGCGGCTTGAAGATATACGCTCGGACCTGGAGCGGCAGGCGTCGAAATAGGCGCCGGCTGCTCAGGCCGCAGCAGACAACAGCAGGGAAGTCATGCAGAACAAGGAAAAGTCACCGGCGATCGCCGCTGCGATCATTCTCGTCGTCGCCGGCCTCGGCTTCTTCGTGTTGCCGTCGATCATGCTCAAGCTCGGCGATATCTCGCCCTGGCTTGCCGCCGCCTTCGGCGTGATCTTCGTTCTCGGCTTCTTCCTGCTCTTCTGGCTCCGCGCGCGCTACCAGCGCAAGCGCGGACTGTGACGGCCTGATCAGACCGTCTGTGTCAGCTCTGTAGCGCCGCGCCGAGCAGCGCCAATCCCAGCAACAGAACAAGGGCAGCGCCGGCGATTTCGATACCGTTCGAGATCCGGGCGGCCGCAGCGCCGTTTGCCGCATAGCGGAGCGCAAAGCCCTTGGCGGTGACGGCCATGGTCGCGAGGATCGAGACGGTGATTGCCGTGCCGATCGACATGGCAAAGACCGAAAGCACGCCGCCGAGGTAAAGCCCGTTCAGGAGTGCGAAGGACAGCACGATCAGCGCACCGGAGCAGGGACGCAGGCCGACGGCGATGACCGCCGACCAGGCTTCGCGCAGCGCAAAACGATCGCCCTTCAGCATCGACGGATCGGGCGCGTGCGCATGGCCGCAGCTTGCGCAGACTTCGCCCGGCCCATGGCTGTGCCCGTGGTGATCATGATGGTGGCTGTGATGGTGATCGTGATGATCGTGATGGTGATCGTGCGCGAGATGGACCTGCCCGCCGCCGGCCACGGAAGCCACGGCGACCGGACGCAGCATCGACCGTAGCTTGCGCAGCAGAAGCCAGCCGCCGAAGGCAGCAATCAGCGCGTAGCTCGCAATCTCCAGCCAGCGCGTCGCGCTGGTCATGCTGATCGAGGTGCCGCGCAGGATGAGGTAGACGGCGCCGATCAAAAGGATCGCGACCACGCCCTGCAGGAGCGAGGAAAGGAAGGAGAGCAGCACGCCGCGCTTCAGCTCCGTCTCGTTGGCGATCATGTAGGAGGAGATCACCGCCTTGCCATGGCCGGGGCCAGCGGCATGCAGCACGCCATAGGTGAAGGACAGGCCGACCAGCGACCAGAGCTGCCAGGGGTTCTCACGCATCCCCTTCAGCGCGTTGGTCATCAGCCGATAGAAGCCCTGCTGCTCCATGTTGATCCAGGCGAAGAAGCCGCCGAGAAAACCGGTCGTCTTGAACGCCGGCTCGGCCGTGCCGATGCCGAGGGGCGACTGGGCCGCGGCGATCGTTGCGGAGAGCGCCGTGACGATGAGCGCTGCCGTGACCAGGCGTCCAATCCCGCGGGTATTCAGCATGAGATCTCGATCCTGGTTGCAAAGAGCTTCGACATGTCGGTGCCCGTCGGATCGCTCCAGAAGGCATCGGTCAAGGTGTCCTTGTTCTCGGCGAGAACTTCGTCGGGATCAGGGCGGACGACCTTGTGCTTACAGGCATTGATCTTGTCGCCGACGACTGTCAGGTCATCGTCGTTCGCGAAGTCCATCGCGGTATACATCGTCGGATCGTAGACGCCGAAGGAGAGCTTGCCCTTGAGCGGCATCGGCTCGGCCGGCTTGACCGCGAACATCATCAGCAGTTGCCCGTCCTTGTAGTCGACGGTGATGTGGTCCGGTTTGTTGACCTTGATGGTTTTGCCGTTGTCGAGGATCGTCGTGTAGTAATTGTACTCGGACAGGGACTCCATCACCGTCTGGCCGACTTCCGCCAGCTCGTCCGGATCGAGTGTCGCGTTCGAGTTCTTGTCGAAATCGAGCACGACGCTGGAGGAGAACAGTTCGTCGAAGCGCCAGACGTTGCGGAGTTCGCTGATCTCGTCCTTGTCGTCGGAGACCACCTCGAGGCGCGCTTCCGCAAAGATATGCGGGTGAGCAAAGGCCAGCGACGGGGCAGCCAAGGTGGCAAGGCCGGCCATGACGAGGCATTTGGTTCTCATGTGGCGGCAATCCTTTCGGCTGGAGCGATCGCTCCGCGATTCGTTTCCGGGAATGTACCGGAAATGGGACGGAATTGGGACTTTGAGGCTTAGGTGCCTATCACCGCGGCTTGCGGAACCAGGCGTGGAGGAAGTCGACGAGGGTCCTGACCTTGGCCGGGAGGTAGCGGCGATGCGGATAGATCGCATAGATGCCGCGGTCGCGGGGCAGGAAATCGTCGAACAGGGTCACGAGTTCGCCGGTGGCGACTTTCGGGCGGGCGATGAAATCCGGGATAATCGATACGCCGAGGCCGGAGACGGTGGCCCTGAGGGCGGCAAGCGGGCTGTTGACCTCGATCGGGCCGCTGACGGGCACGGTAAAGGCCGAACCGTCAGGCTCGACGAAGCGCCAGTTGGAATAGGAGCGGCCGTTCGTATCAAGAATGCAGGGCAGCTTGGAAAGGTCCGTCGGGTGAGCGATCGGGCCAGCCTTTTCCAGGAATTCGGGGGCGGCGCAGATCAGTACCTGGAAATCGTCGAGCTTGCGGGCGATCAGCGTCGAATCTTCGAGCCGGGTGATGCGGATGGCGACGTCGAAGCCTTCCTCGACCAGATCGACGAACCGGTCGTCGGAGATGATTTCGAGCGAGAGCTCGGGATGCTGCTTGCCGAAATCGACCAGCGACTGGCCGATTTCCGCATCGACGAAGGTGCGCGGCGCGGTGATGCGCAGCCGCCCCTTGAGGTCGGAATTGTTGGCGCGCACGAGGTCGGCGAGATTGTCGATCTCCTTCAGGATCTCCGACGCGGTGCGGTAATAGGTGTGGCCGGCCTCGGTCAGCGAGAATTGCCGTGTCGTGCGGTTGAGGAGCAGCGCACCGAGTTCATCCTCGAGCTCGCGCACATATTTGGAAAGCAGCGCCTTCGACTTGCCGACACGCCTTGCGGCGGCCGAGAACCCCTCGGCGTCCACGACATCGATAAAGGCGCGGATACGGGTGAGTGTGTCCATGGCGATCTTTCTTTCGTGCTCTCAATCGTGCTTCGCCGATTCGCCGGCGAAGGCCTCTTCCGCGTCGATGATGCCGGCGGCAGATTGTCCGTCGCTTGCGTCATCGCGCCGGGTTCCGCCGTTGGCGCCGGTTTCTCAAAATAATAGTCTTCTTTCAATGCTTTAGATCGGTGATCGATCCGGCGGTTGTCGTTCAGGATTTGTGAACATCGACAGTTTTGCCCGGCTGGAAAAAAATTCAACCGCGGTTGTGAAAAAACTCTTGATTACGTCAGGCTTTTTTCTTACCTACGCCCTTGCCCAAAGTCGCACGTGCCTGTGGGTGTCCGCCGACCCTCGATTAGGTGAGGGTATCGGTAAGGTACCTGGAACTAACCCCTCCAGTCGCTATTCCGGCCAACCGGGAAATGCGAGGACATCTTGAAGCAACGACGGTGCGGGCCTTTCTGGTGTCTGCCGGCTTTCCAACAGCCGGGGTTACTGAAGAGGCACACCTTCATTGCCGGAAGTGCGGTTGGGTTACCCCCTCCAATCCATGGCAGACAAAGCCGAATTGAAGCCTAGGCGGGCTTTGATTCACCGTTCGCGCATCGAGCGCATGCATGGTTCCGGGGTCTCCACCGGCTGGTTCCAGAGCATGTGCGCGTATGCCCTTTGTCCTCCGCGAAAGCGGGGCATCTTGGATCAGGGGAATATGGCCATGACCACGGCTCGCATCATCGACTTCATCAACACCCGACGACCGGAAGGCCCGTGCCTTGTTGTCGATCTCGACGTCGTGCGCAACAATTTCAAGGCTTTCCGCCACGCGATGCCGGATAGCTCGATCTATTATGCGGTCAAGGCAAACCCGGCGCCGGAAATCCTGCGCCTGCTCGCCGGCATGGGCTCCTCCTTCGATTGCGCGTCCGTCGCCGAAATCGAAATGGCGCTCGACGCCGGTGCGACCGCGAGCCGCGTCTCCTACGGCAACACGATCAAGAAAGAGCGTGACATTGCCCGCGCCCACGCGCTCGGGGTGAACCTGTTTGCGGTCGACAGCCACGAGGAAGTCGAGAAGGTTGCCCGCGCAGCCCCCGGCGCCCGCGTGTTCTGCCGCGTCCTGACCGATGGCGAAGGCGCCGAATGGCCGCTGTCGCGCAAGTTCGGCTGCGTCCCGCAGATGGCCGTCGACGTGCTCGTCTACGCTCACCAGCATGGCCTCGTTTCCTACGGCGTCTCGTTCCATGTCGGTTCGCAGATGACGAAGCTGGATGCCTGGGATGCGGCGCTCTCTGATGCCAAGCGCGTCTTCGTGCAATTGGCCAAGCAGGGCATCGAGCTCAAGATGGTCAACATGGGCGGTGGCTTCCCGACGAAGTACCTGAAGGACGTGCCGACGGCGGAAGCCTACGGCCAGGCGATCTTCGGCGCGCTGAAGAAGCACTTCGGCAACCACATCCCGGAAACGATCATCGAGCCCGGTCGAGGCATGGTCGGCAACGCCGGCGTGATCAAGGCGGAAGTCGTTCTCGTCTCGAAGAAGTCGGACAACGACGCCCATCGCTGGGTGTTTCTCGACATCGGCAAGTTCGGCGGTCTCGCCGAGACCATGGACGAGGCGATCCGCTACCCGATCCGGACGGCGCGCGATGCCGACGAAATGGAACCTTGCGTTCTCGCCGGCCCGACCTGCGATTCGGCCGACGTGCTCTACGAGAAGAACATGTATCCGCTGCCGATTACGCTTTCGATCGGTGACGAGGTTCTGATCGAAGGCACCGGTGCCTATACGACGACCTACTCGGCCGTCGCTTTCAACGGCTTCGAGCCGCTGAAGGCCTATGTGATCTGATCCGGTCTGCTCCCGTCCTTGGGCGGGAGCGCCATTTCACAATTTTCGTTCGGTCCGCCTGAAGCGGTTTTGATAACGGGAGGCCCCGATGGCCGCTGTTGTTGACGCCCTGCGCGCGTTTTTCGCGCCCACTACATTTGTAATCGATGCCGAGAATCCGGGCGACGTCGTCGCGCGCGAGAACCTGCTCGACCGTGCCATGGGGCCAGAGCGCCGCCGCAAGTCGTCGGAGAAGCTGCGCAGCGGCCGGCTGCCGGCCGAAGGCCTTGCCTTCGTCGCCCGCGATGTCGACGGTCACGTGATCGGCACGGTCCGGCTCTGGAACGTCGAGGCCGGCGTCAGCCGCGAAGGCCATGCCGTGCCGGCGCTGCTGCTCGGTCCGCTCGCAGTCGATCCCGCCCATGAGGGCAAGGGCATCGGCGGCATGCTGATGCGGGCCGCGATCGAAGAGGCCAAGAACCGCTGCCATGGCGCGATCCTGCTCGTCGGTGATGCTGCCTATTACGAGCGCTTCGGCTTCTTTGCCAGCCGCACCCAGCATCTGGTGATGCCAGGGCCGTTCGAACGCGACCGGTTCCTGGCGCTCGAGCTTCGGGACAACTGGCTCGAGGGCACCGCCGGCCTGATCGTCGCCAGCGGCCGCAAGCTCGCCATGCCGCCGGTTCGCCGCGCCGCCTGAGATCTCTTTCCGCCGCCAACCCTGCGGTGGCGGATTTTTCGCTGCTCCCTCGCTGGTCCGATCTGATCGGCGAGGGGGCAGACGCATGACATGCCGGGCGCTCCCTGCTGATGGGTTTGTGATCTTCCTTGACAATGCGGCACCGCTGACCTGTCCTTGCGGCAAGGCCTCGTTGCAGGCGGATGGAAGTCTCGCGCATGGATCCGTTCATTTTCGGGGCAGCGACCCTGCTGCCCTTTCTTTTGACATCCTTCATCATCGAACTGACGCCGGGGCCGAACATGGCGTACCTCGCCATGGTCGCGGCCTCGGAGGGGCGCAGGCCCGGCATGGCGACCGTCGCCGGCGTGGCGCTGGGCCTCGCGATCGTCGGCTTTGCCGCCTCCTTCGGCGTTGCCGAGTTCGTCGGTCGGTCGGACATGCTCTATGGGGCGCTTCGCTGGGCAGGTGTCGGCTTCCTGCTCTATCTCGCCTTCGAAGCCTGGAATGGTGACGGTGAGGAGGCGGGGCCGAGCGGCAAGCCCGCATTCTTCTATTTCCGGCGCGGCCTGATCACCAATCTGCTCAATCCGAAGGCGGCGCTGTTCTTCGTCACCGTGCTTCCGACCTTCGTCGACGATACCCGGCCGCTATTGCCGCAGAACCTGACACTTGCCGCGCTCTATGTGGGTGTTGCGACCGCGGTTCACGCCGCGATCGTGCTTCTGGCCGGGGCGTTGGAGCCGGTGCTCAACTCGCCGGCACGCGAACGGCTGGTGCGGCGCGTGCTCGCACTGATGCTTGCGGCCGTCGCGATCTGGTTCGGCTGGTCGACGCGCCGCTAGGACGCATTAGGACGTACTCTGCGTCTCGCGGGCGTCGTAGCAGACGAAGGCCAGCTTGTTGCCGTCGGGATCACGCACATAGGCAGCGTAGAAGCCATCGCCATATTGCGGACGGAAACCCGGTTTTCCCTCTTCGCTGCCGCCGCGCGCCATGGCGGCATAGAACACGCGGTCGATGACCTCGGCGCTTTCCACCAGGAAGGCGGTCATCGCACCGTTGCCGACCGAGGCGGCTTTCCCGTCGAAAGGATGGCAGGCAAAGAAACGCGGCGCCTTGTCATCATCCTTTCGACCCCAGGAGGAAACCTGCTCGTCGCAGTAGCAGCGCTCCTGGCCGATCAGCGCCATCACCGGATCGTAGAAGCGCTCGGCGCGCTTCAGGTCCGTCGTTCCGACCATCGTATAGCCGATCATGCCTGTCTCCTCGTCCTGCCTGTTTGGGTGGCAAGTCGTCTCATACCTCTGTCGGCGGTGCAACAGCGCGATCTGCATCAGAAGGACCCGCCGATGCGTGCGACGATGGTGTTGGCGCTGTAGTCCTGCGTCGGGTCGGTTTCCCGTTGCAGCGAATGGGCATACTCGATTTCGAGCTGCGGCTTCTCTTCTGGGCCGAGCAGCAGCTTTGCGGTGACGGTCTCGGTCTTCCGGTCGTAGAGATAGTAATAGTAGGTGGCGCGGCTGACCTCGTAGCCGAGGCTTGCCTTGATCCAGGGATTGAAGCGCTGCGCGATCGAAGCGGAGATGGTGCGGGTGAGTTCGGCGACCGCATCGTCGATGTCGTCGATGGCGATGTCCTGCCGGAAGCCGCTGCCGATTTCGAAGCCGCCGGATGTTTCCCATTTGGCTTCGGCTCGCAGATAGGGCTCGGTGTAGCGACTGGTATCGCCGAGATTGTCGCTCATCATCGCGATCAGGCCGGCCTCGCCGACGAGGGTCAGGCCGTTGTCGAACTGTCGCGCATAGGCAATCGAGCCGCGCAGCGTCGTCGCCGGGAAGCGGACGAAGCTGTTCTGTTCGTCGCCGGGAATGATCGAGCGGTTATATTCGACGCACAGGCAAAGCTCGCCGCCGCCGACGGTGCGGTAGTGGCTGGCGCCGAAGGTCGCAAGGGCGACGTCCGGGTCGAGCTTGGTGGGGCGGATGAGATCGGTGGTGAACTCGGCGATGCCGCGCCGGCGCTCGTCGTATTTCGCCGAGAAGGCAGTCTTGCCGCCAAGGCCTTCGGCCGTGACCTTGGCCGCCGCCTGGGTCGAATAATCGATCGTGCGGTAGCCGATGATGTTGCTCGGCAGCTTGAGGAAGAGGTCGCCGGAATCGTTGCGGATGGCGGCGCCCTCGAGTTCGACCAGCAGGTTCTTTCCGATCGGGAAGGAATAGCCGAGCGTGCCGCCGGTCAAATGCGTGTCGGCAAAACGGTAGTCGATGATCCGGCGCTCGAACTGCCGGATGCCGTAGCTGAGCTTGCCGTCACCGAGCTCGAGGCTGCCGCGTAACCCCAGCCGACCTTCCCAGAATGGTCCGGAAAGCACCTGCGGGTCCTCGAAGATATTGCTGCTGTGGCCGTAGCCGGCGGAGTAATCGAGCGTGGTTTCACTGGCCGCCGGAAAGGCTGTCGCGAGAACAACAAGAGTGACTACGACGGCCGGGAATGGTCGCATCCCCTCTTCCTCAATCGATACCTTTATAAGTATATGATGGAGTTACGTGGTTAATAAAACTTTATGTTGTAATTAGCTGTGCCGAATATTCCCGGTGCCATGCCCAAATGCTTCGTCTGAAGATCCGGCCCTGGCGCTCGTTAGAATTGAAGTTGTTATGCTTAACTGTTTATTATGATTTGCTTTCTTAATTGATTACTGAAATGTTAATTGTACTCTCCTGGTTGTGTACAGCAGGTACACGTCCAACAGGAGGTAACCCCATGACGATCAAGACAGTTTGCATCGCATTCGCAGTTGTGGCCGCCACTGTGTCCCAGGCGTCGGCCGGTGGCCTGTCGCTGGGTGTTCTGTCCGGCAAGAACGTCAACGTGCTCAACGGCGGCATCGCCAATGGCATCGTGGTCGCACCGAAGGTCGATGTCGGCGATGTGCTTTCCGACAACAGCATCCTCAACAAGTCGTTGAACGGCGTTCTCTCCGGCAACGATCTCGACCTTGGCCTCGGCATCCTGTCGAACAACGGCGGCAAACAGCGCCGCCACTAAAGGGCAACGGGAAAGCGGCGCGGTTTTCCGCCCCGATCCCGCAATCGCTCCGGGGTTTGCTTCGAAACGCGTTCGAACCGATCACCCGTCAACACTTGCACTGTGATCCGTGACGCAGGGATGTAGGGAAGAGCCTTCAGGGTGTTCTTCTCTGCCGCGGGTCTCGTGTGCCTCAAGTCTGGAAGCGGATGGTGTCCTCGGCACCATCCGCTTTTTCACACGCGCTATTTTCCCCCGAGAAAGGCACGCCCGCGGCCGGACAGGCGATAGCCGACATCGAGGCTTTCGGTGAGGCCGAGCTCCTTCAGTTTGCGGATGCGCGCCTTTAGCTTCAGTTTTTCCATGCCGATGGCGGCGCTCAGCTCCGCCGCAGTCGTTCCGTCACGAGCGGCGATCAGCTGCAGCACCGGACGGGTCCAGGCCATGCCGGCGCTGTCGTCGAAGCGCGCGAGCTTGCGGTCGATTTCTGCCCACCCTTCACCGTTGAGGTCGACCGCGTTCCGCAGGGCGATGCGTGGATCGTCGCCGGTCCGGTGGAATGCGATGCGATAACAGCGCCCTTCGGTGCGCGCGGCCAGCTCCCCAACGAGGGCGGCGCGATCGGCAAAGCCGGCCTTGCCGGCATCGCTGTCGGTAATCGCGCCTTCCTCGATCTCGTCGACGGCATCGATGGCGAGAACACCGACCGCGGTGCGCAAGGTGCCGCCGGCCTTGACCGTCGGCTTGGTCCATCGCCGGAAGGCCAAGGTCACGTCGCCGCTCGCGATCTGCGCAAGGACGTGTTGGCGAAACAGCATTTCAGGCGGTGGCGCGGCGGTAAAGTGCGAGCGAGCCGGCCAGTGCCAGCAAGGCGCCGCCGCACAGCCGATCGAGCCATATGGCCCCGGAACGCTTGAGGAAGACCGCGGCTTTCGCGCCGAGCAGCGCATAGCCGAACATCACGGTGAAATCGACGGTGGCGAAGACGAGGGCGAGAACGGCATATTGCGCCGCCTGCGGCGCCGCCGGATCGATGAACTGCGGCAGGAACGCAGTGAAGAACAGATAGCCCTTGGGATTGGTGACAGCGACCAGGAAGCATTTCAGGAAGATCGCGGTAGACGAAACGGGAGCAGTCCCGCCGGCTTCGGTTGCCACCTGGATCGTCCCTTTCGACCGCAGCAGCATGATGCCGAGAAAGGCGAGATAGCCAGCGCCCAGCCATTTGACGACGGTAAACCAGAATTCGGAGGCCGCCAGCAGTGCGCCGAGGCCAAGCGCGACGGCGCCGATCAACACGAAATCGGAGAGCATGGCACCGACCATGCCCGCAGTTGCGCGCCTGACGCCGTAGCGTGATCCATTGGTGAGTGCGAGCAGGACCGTCGGGCCCGGTGTCGCGATGCCGATGAAGGCAACCAGCGCGAATGCGAGTATCGTCATTTCGGTCATCACGTCCTCCTCCGTCGTCTCCGGTAGTCGTCCCACAGCTTCTGCGCGTGCGCAATCGTCTTTCGCGCGGACGCCGGTTCAGCGGTATGTTTGACAGCCGAAGCGGCATCCCCTATGGAAGCGGCAGGGTGAAGGTCCCTGCCGTCCGCGAGCGTCATGCTTTGGTGAAGTCCTTCTTTTGAGACACGGTCAGCCGAAACGGCATGCGAACCGGTGGCAATGCGGGCTCCCATCTTCAAGGAATGCATGCCGCTGCAGGAGACCTTCTCATGACGCGCGGATCAAACCCGCTTCCTTCGCTCGACGCCCTGAAAGACCAGGCCAAGCGTCTGCGCACCCGCCTTGCATCCGAAGGCGAAACCATCGGCCATTCCCGCTCGCTCGAACTGATCGCCGCCCAGTACGGCTATCGCGACTGGAACACGCTGCACGCCGCTGTCGGCAACCGTCCGCCGTTCAATCCCTGGATGCTCGGATCCCGCGTGAAGGGGCGCTATCTCGGCCAGGCCTTCGAGGGCGAGATCCTTTCGGTGCAGGCGCTGACGGCGCAGCCGGGGCGCTACCGCCTGACGATGAAGTTCGATGCACCGGTCGACGTCGTCACCTTCGACAGCTTCTCGGCCTTCCGCCAGCGGGTCACGGCGACGGTGGACGAGACCGGCCGTACGATCGAAAAAACCTCCAACGGGGTGCCGCAACTCGAACTTGAATGGTGAGGCGCGACCACCACCTGCCGAGGCCATGCGGACATGTCCGTTTCCGGTCCGGCGCCGAAGTCCAACCCAACGTCCCCGAGGCCGCGCGCTTTCCGGGGACGTTTTCGTTTCAGGGTCGCTAACAGGGTGTCGCCCAGAGCGCGCGGTCCTGCCGGCCCCTGCGGACCGTCACGCGTGCCCTAGTCAGTTGCGAATGGGTTGCATTTGCATTATTGCTGTTGTTGCAAATGATTTGCAGAAGCATGTGGTCCGCTTTTCTGGCGCCCGGTCGGGCACAGCGCGGCGCGTGTTACGCAATGAGGGAGAGGGGCGAATATGGACAAGCCGACAAGACCTGACCTGATGCGAAGGCGCAGCCTGCTGATGGGTGGGCTGGCAGCTGCAGGCGGGACGGCGATCTGCACCAGTGCCGCCCTAGGACAACAACAGGCGAGCCATGTCGGTCATGCCGCGCCATCGGCAGCGGCGGGGCAAGAG
>NZ_JTLA01000079.1:0-13195 GCF_000799055.1 Ensifer sp. ZNC0028 | reverse complement strand
CTGATTATAAACAATAATTCCAGCTGTTGATAAACTAGGTCGATTTTGATCCGCGAGACCACGGTCTTTCGGCCCGCAAATCACCGCCCTTTGGTTGTGGGATCTTATATCGCCACAATCTGGCAGGATTTAGGAGCGCGACAGGCGCCGAACGTCAGTCGTCGGCAGCGCCATTTCGCGGGTGAAATGACCGCGGTTTTCCCTGACACTCTGCATCAGGAATTCGCGCACCGCCCTCACCCGCGGCACGGCCACCAGATCCCTATGGCAAACCAGCCAGTAGGTGCGCTTGAGTTCGATCTCTTCCGGTAGGACGATCTCCAGGTCCTCTTCCTGTTGCGCGATGAAGTGCGGCAAGACGCAAAGGCCCAGCCCCTGTCGCACCGCCTTCAATTGCGTCAGGATGCTCGAACTCTGGAAATGGGCATGCAGGCCCGGCTGCAGTTCCCCCAGGTAATCGAGACCGGGCGCAAAGATCATGTCCTCGATGTATCCGACGAAGCGGTGGGCCGCGAGATCGTTGCGCCCAGTGATCGGCGGATGCTTCGACAGATAGCTGCGCGCGCCATAGACATGCAGCGTATAGGGGGTCAGCACCTCTGATTGGTAAGGCCCGGCCTTCGGCGCCGTCAGCGCCACCTGGATATCCGCCTCCTTGCGCGACAGCGACATGATCTGCTGGATCGCCAACATTTCCAGGGAGACGTTCGGATAGCGCGCCGCAAAGTCCGCCAGCCGATCGGCCAGGAAGAAATTGCCGAAGCCTTCGAGCGTGCTCAGCCGGACGACGCCGCGCTGTGCCGTCAGGCCGTCATTGATGTCGAGCTGCAACTGTTCGGTCTCGCGCTCGATCCGTTCGGCGGTTTCGACGAAGCGCTGGCCCATGCCGGTCAAAACGTAGCCGCGCGGATTGCGCTCGAACAGCTTGACCTTCAGCGCGAACTCCAGCCGGTCGATGCGACGCGACACCGTGGCATGGCTGGTCCTCAGGCGCCGCGCCGCCGTCGACAGCTGCCCGGTACGGGCCACCGCCAGAAAGAACTGCAGATCGTCCCAGGTGAAATTCGGATTCATGCTCACTCCCTGTCTGTCCGAAAATGAACAGATCCTGTTTCGCAATTTACGGTTCCGCACGCTTGCATCCAAGCAGTTTTTTCCCGATGGTACGCGCCAGAGCGGACATCTGAGGAGCATGTCTGGCCAAATATGAACAGAGCGATACGAACGCCCCCGGCGGCCACCATCCGGCGCCGGAGCATTCCTGCGTTCGTTCGCGACGGCTGGCGGTTTGGGAAGAGGGCATGACGCGAAGGGATGCGGCGCCGGGGCGCGGCTGAAGGAGCGATCTCGCCCGAACCCGGATCTGAAGGGTCGAGCTGTAGATATCGAGGGAGAACCATGGACATATACGACTTCATCGTCGTCGGGGCAGGCAGCGCCGGCTGCGTGCTTGCCAACCGCCTTTCGGAAAACCCGCGGCACCGCGTGCTGCTGCTCGAAGCCGGCGGCCGCGACAACTACCACTGGATCCACATTCCCGTCGGCTATCTCTATTGCATCAACAATCCGCGCACGGATTGGTGTTTCACGACCGCAGCCGAAGAGGGCCTGAACGGCCGGTCGCTCGGCTACCCTCGCGGCAAGGTGCTCGGCGGCTGCTCGTCGATCAACGGCATGATCTATATGCGCGGCCAGGCGCAGGACTACGACCACTGGCGCCAGCTCGGCTGCACCGGCTGGGGCTGGGACGACGTGCTGCCGCTCTTCAAGAAGTCCGAGGACCATTATCGCGGCGCGAACGCAATGCATGGCGCCGGCGGCGAATGGCGGGTGGAAAAGGCGCGCGTGCGCTGGGACGTGCTCGACGCATTCCAGAAGGCGGCCAGCGAAGCCGGCATTCCCGAGACGCCGGATTTCAACCGCGGCAGCAATGAGGGTTCCGGCTATTTCGACGTCAACCAGCGTTCCGGCATCCGCTGGAATACCGCAAAGGCGTTTCTGCGCCCGGCGCAGAAGCGCGGCAACCTTACGGTTTTGACCAAAGCGCATGTGCGCAAGCTGATCACCGAGGGCGATCGCGTCGCGGGCGTCGAATTCCAGCACGACGGCACAGTCAAGCGCGCCTCGGCCACACGCGAGACGGTACTTTCCGCCGGCGCGATCGGCTCACCGCACATCCTCGAACTCTCCGGCATCGGTCGCGGCGACGTGCTGCAGGACAACGGCATCGCGCTTCGCCATGAGCGGACCGGCGTCGGCGAAAACCTGCAGGATCATCTGCAGCTGCGCATGGCCTACAAGGTGACAGGCGTACCGACGCTCAACGAAAAGGCAAACTCGCTGTTCGGCAAGGCGTCGATCGGGCTCGAATATCTCTTGAAACGTTCCGGACCAATGGCGATGGCGCCGAGCCAGCTCGGCATCTTCACCCGCTCCGGGCCGGAAAAGGAAACGCCGGATCTGCAGTATCACGTGCAGCCGGTGTCGCTCGACAAGTTCGGCGAGCCGGTTCATTCCTTCCCGGCGATCACCGCCAGTGTATGCAACTTGCGTCCGGAAAGCCGCGGTTCGGTGCATCTCAAAGGGCCGGACTTTGCCGCCGCACCGGACATCCGGCCGCGCTACCTGACGGCCGAGGCCGACCGAAACGTCGCGGTCAATGCCATCCGGCTAACGCGGCAGATCGTCAGGCAACCTTCCTTCGCCCGCTTCAACCCGGTCGAGTTCAAGCCGGGGCCTTCCTACGAGACCGAGGAGGACCTGAAGCGGGCGGCCGGCGATATCGGCACGACGATCTTCCATCCGGTTGGGACCTGCCGCATGGGCGCCGATCCCGACAGTGTCGTCGATCCGGAACTGCGTCTGCGCGGGCTCAAGGGATTGCGCATCGCCGATGCCTCGGTCATGCCGACGATCACCTCGGGCAACACCAATTCACCGACGATCATGATCGCCGAAAAGGCGGCGACGATGATCCTCGCGGCCAATCGCTAGATGTCTCGGGCAAGAGCGGGCAACGTTCGGGCGCCCGCCGAAGATGCTGATTCCACGCCGGATTCGGCCAAGTATCGGCGTCGGATAACGGTAAACTGGCCGAAAAGCGACGCGAAAAGCTTAAATCTCAGGCGTTGAGCCCCTATATCAGGCCCTGATGGCTCGGTTTGAGCCCAAGCAAGATTTAGGGGTTGTGATGGCAATGCAGCGATTTGGGCGTTTTGGACGAACTCTGGCAATGATGGCGATCGGTATGGTCGTCGCGCTGACCGTTGTGGACGTCGCCGAAGCGCGGCGTTCGGGCGGCGGCTTTGGTAGCCGCGGCACCCGCACGTTCTCGCAGCCGGCAACCACCAACACCGCGCCGACCAGCGCGGCACCGATCAACCGTTCGATGACGCCGCGCCAGGACGCCGGCCCCGCCGCCGCCACTCCGGCAGCCGGCCAGACGCGTCCGAACGCCACCCAGCCGAACGCCCGTCCGGGATTCTTCAGCGGCTTTGGCGGTTCGCTGCTCGGCGGCCTGATGGTCGGTGGCCTCATCGGCATGCTGATGGGCGGCGGCTTCGGCGGCGCTGCCGGCTTCCTCGGCCTGATTGTGCAGATGCTTCTGATCGGCGGCCTGATCATGCTCGCCATGCGCTTCTTCAACCGCAACCGCCAGCAGACGGCCTATGCCGGTCCGTCCGAGCGCTCGTCGGGCCAGCAGCCTTCGAACGGCATGCCGTCGTTCAAGATCCCGAGCATCGGCGGTGGCCAGGCAAGCGGCCAGCCCCAGGCGCGGCCCCACGCTGCCCCTCAGGCAGCGCCCGTTGCCGACGGCCCGACCGATGAGATCGGCATCCAGGGCTCCGACCTCGAGCAGTTCGAAAAGATGCTGAAGGACGTGCAGGCCGCTTACGCTGCGGAAGACTACGGCACGCTGCGTCGCCTCACGACGCCGGAAGCCATGTCTTACCTCGCCGAAGAACTCAGCGACAACGCCACGAGCGGCGTCAAGAACGATGTGCGCGATGTGCACCTGGTTCAGGGCGACGTCGCCGAGGCCTGGTCGGAAAACGGAACGGAGTTCGCGACCGTCGCCATGCGCTACGAGAGCATCGACGTCATGCGTGACCGCACCACCGGCAAGGTAATCAGCGGCGATCCGGACAATCTGACGGAAGCCGTCGAACTCTGGACCTTCGTGCGCAAGCCGGGCGCCGGATGGCAGGTTTCAGCGATCCAGGGCGTCAGCCACTGACGCGCTAAACAAAGCCTATAAGAAAGGCCCGGTCGGCATCGCCGCACCGGGCCTTTTCGTTTTCACGCGTCACACGGCGGCGGGGGCCGCAGTCGACGACGCCAGAACACCGGCGATCAGGTCCCGCAGCCAGCGATGGGCCGGATCGCCGTCGCGCCGCCGGTGCCAGATCTGCCGGAAGGCGAAGGGTGGGATCGCGAAGGGCGGCGGGAAGATGGCAAGCTCCCCGGCCTTTTCGTCGCGGGGCAGGATACGGCGCGCGACCGTCAGTACGAGGTCGGTTCCGGCAACGAGACCGGGCGCCGCACTCCAATGGGGCAAGGCCAGCGCGATGCGGCGCTTGTGCCCGATAGCCGAAAGCGCGAGGTCGATCTCGTTGCCGGTATCGCCGCGCAGGGAAACGAGGATATGCGGCCGCTGCAGATAGGCGGAAAGATCCATCGTCGTTTCGCCACCGAGGCTCGCACAGTCGGCCAGGCAGGCGAAGTGCTCCTCAAACAGCAAGGACGTTCTCAGATCCTCGGCAAGCGTCGGGAAAACCCCGAGCGCCAGATCGATCTCCCCGTCGACGGCCTGCGCCATCATCACTTCACGGCTCGCCTGGCTGACGATGAGATCGACGTTCGGCGCCTGCCGGCGCAGCACTGCCGTCAGTTGCGGCAGCAGCACAAGTGCTGCGTAGTCGGACATCGCCAGCCGGAAGACATGGCGCGCGCGCGCCGGATCGAACGGCAGAGACCCCATGAGCTGACGCATATGCGCAAGCGCTTCGGCAAGCTGCGGCGCGATCTCCAGCGCCCGCACCGTCGGCTCGAGCCGGCCGCCGTGGCGCACCAGCAACGGGTCGTCGAACAGTGCGCGCAACCGCGCCAGCGCATGGCTGACGGCAGGTTGGCTCTTGTTCAGCCGGAGAGCCGCGCGCGAGACGTGGCGCTCCGCCAGGAGGGCGTCGAGCACCACGAGCAGGTTCAGGTCGATAGCGCCAAGATTATTCATGACACGAATATAGCACGTGCAAAATCGGAATTTCCATTCTCCGAGTAAATGAAAGAGGATCACGGCAACAAAAGGAAAAAACAATGCCCAATCTCTCCTCCCTCCTGTTGCTTGCCGTGGCGATCTTCGCCGGCGCCGTCGTCCCCCTCCAGGCCGGCGCCAATGCCAACCTTGGCCGCCTCCTCGGCCATCCGCTCTGGGCGACGGTTGTCTCGCTCGGCGTCAGCCTCGCGCTCATCCTGCCGATGCTGATTGCCTTCCGGGCGCCGTTGCCCAACCTGGCTGTGGCATTCAAGGGTCCGTGGTGGATCTGGATCGGCGGCCTCGCCGGCGTGATCTACATTACCGCGGCCCTCCTCCTTGCGCCGAAGCTCGGCGCGGCAAGCTTCATTGTTGCCGTCATTGCCGGCCAGATGGTCATTTCCATGCTGATCGACCACTACGGCCTGATGGGTTTTCCGCAAAAGCCAGTCAATGCGGCGCGGCTGACCGGTCTGTTCTTCATCGTCGGCGGCATGGTGATCACGCAGATCGCCAATGTCACGCCGGCCTTGGCCAACGCACCGCGATAGCGCAGAGCCGCCTATCAATCGCGGCAGCCATCACCATGAGGCTGCCGCTTGTCACCTGAGAAGCCCCCATGGTAGATGGCTGGCCATGTCGAGCGAACCCCATTTGATGGCCTGATTAGCCCCGCAAGGCGGGGCTTGCATCTGTGAGCCCAGAACCGTCCGCCTCTCGCGCGGGCTTTTCCTGTTCGCGTCGATCTCATCAAACCTGCCAATGCAGCAGATCCGAGATCGATGGCGTCTCATCGGGCTCTCCTATGGAAATTTCCAATCTTTGGGGCGATGCCGCCTTCCGGCGCATCAGCCTCGTCCTCACCGTCGATTCCTTCTGCTCCTGGATGCTCGTCGCCGCGTTGCCGCTCGTCGTCGCAACGCGTTTCGGCGCCGGTGCGGAACTGGTCGGCAGTCTTGCCTTGCGCCTGTTGCCGAGCCTCCTGCTTGCGCCGATCGTCGCCGCGCTCCTGCGGCGGAGCGGCCCGAGGCTTCCGGTGCTGTGCTCCCTGTTGGTGACCGCCGTCGCCATTCCCGGCCTCGCATTCGCGCCGGACGCGATGACAGTGCAGATGACCGTGTTGGTCATCGGCGCTGCGGATGCGGTGATCACGCCGGGCCTCCTGATGCTGCGTGCCGCCGTCGTTCCCGCCGGCCGCAACATGGAGGCCAATACCGCCTTCCAGGCAATCGATCGCTTCGGCAAGATTTTCGGACCGCCGGCAGCGGGTCTCGCAGCCGCCTCCATCTCGATCGAGGCAACGCTTGCTGCGCTGGCGCTCGCCCAGATCGCAGCGGCCCTTCTGCTCGTGCTTCAACCACGCGATAAGCTGAAGCAAGAAAACGCGGCCCCCTCGCACGCTTCGGGCTTCGGACGGGAAATCCTTGCGATGTTCCGCGAAAACCCCGTGCTCTGGGCTTTGCTGCTACCGGCCTTCGGCTACATGGTCTCGCTCGGGGCGCTACAGCCGTTCCTGTTCTGGCTCAATCGTGACCAGTTTCATCTGGGTCCCGAGATGTGGACCTTGCTGCTGGCGGCGCAGGGTGCCGGCGCCCTGATCGGCGCCATCGTCTCGCATCGACTGGCAGGGGCTTTGACCAGCACGCAGGCGCTGCTTCGCGCCTATCTCATCTCCAGCCTGCTGGAGGGCCTTTCGACCTTCGCGCTGATTTTCGCGCCCAACTATCTGGTCGCGAGCGCACTGCTGATCGTCGGCGGCATACCGGAGATGATCGCCTTCGCCACCTACTTTACCCTCGTGCAGCGCTGCCTGCCTCTGGAGCGCCAGGCCGTGTTTTATGCCGTCAGCTTGCCACTCATGGATGCCTGCTTGATCGCCGGCATTCTCTCGGGAGCCTTGTATACCAGCGATCTCGTGACACTCGGGCAATTCTGGCTCTTTGCCAGCGCCTGCGCCGTGCTGCCGGTTTTGCCGTTCCTTGCGTGGCGCGGGTCGGCGGCCAACCGTTAGAGCCGTCTCCCCGCGGCAAAAAGATCAACGCCAGCCGTAACTTGCGGCTGGCGTGTTTTACTTTGACTGGCCATACTCGCACCGGGCTATAAAGGGGTATTGCATGCAGGACCGGTTGTTCATCGACGGAAAATGGGAAAAACCGCGCCGCGGCGGCACGCTCGACGTGATCGATCCGGCGACGGAAGAGGTCATCCATCGTGCACCTGCCGCAACCTACGAAGACGTGGACCGGGCCACAAAGGCGGCCCGCATCGCCTTCGACAGCGGTCCCTGGCCGAAACTGTCGGGAACCGAGCGCGCCGCCTATCTTCGCGCGATCGCTGCCAAGATCGAGGAGAAGCGCCACTCGCTGGCCCGGCTCGAAGTCGCCGACAACGGCAAGCCGCTGCCGGAAGCATTGTGGGACATCGACGATGCCGCAGGCTGCTTCCGCTATTATGCTGGCCTCGCCGAGGAACTGGACGCCAACCCAGAGGAGGCGATCACCGTCGGCGACAGCCGCTTCACGTCACGTGCCCTGCGCGAACCGCTTGGTGTCGTCGGCGCAATCACACCCTGGAACTACCCGCTGCTGATGGTGTCATGGAAGGTGGCGCCGGCGCTCGCTGCCGGCTGCACCGTCGTGCTCAAACCGTCGGAGCTGACGCCGCTGACAGCGCTCGAACTCGGCGTCATTGCCGAGGAGGTCGGGCTGCCCGCTGGCGTACTCAACATCCTCACCGGCACCGGCCAGGACGCCGGCCAGCCGTTGACCGAGCATCCGCTGGTCGACAAGCTTGCCTTCACCGGTTCTGTCGTCACCGGCCGCAAGGTGATGATGGCCGGAGCCCAGGACATCAAGAATGTCAGCCTCGAACTCGGCGGCAAGTCGCCCTTCGTCATCTTTGCCGACAGCGATATCGACAAGGCCGTCGAATGGATCATGTTCGGCATCTTCTGGAACCAGGGCCAGGTCTGCTCGGCGACCTCACGCGTGCTCGTCGAGGAGGCGATCTACGAGACCGTCGTCAAGCGCCTCTGCGAGGAGGCCGCGAAAATCACCATCGGCAACGGCATCGATGACGGCACCCTGCTCGGGCCGATCGTCTCCAAGGGCCAGTACGACAAGATCATGGGCGCGATCGACCGCGCCCGCCAGGACGGCGCCACCGTGGCTGCCGGCGGAGGCCGCCCGGCCGGCCTCAACAGCGGCTACTTCATCGAGCCGACGGTGCTGACCGATATGCGCGAGGACAGCTACGTCTGGCGCGAGGAGATCTTCGGCCCAGTCGTCTGCGTCAAGCCGTTTGGCGAAGAGGCAGACGCGATCCGCATGGCCAACGACAGCCGCTTCGGTCTTGCAGCCGCCGTCATGTCGGCCGACAGGGACCGCTGCGAGCGCGTCGCCCGCGCCTTTCGCGCCGGCATCGTCTGGATCAACTGCTCGCAGCCGACCTTCACCGAAGCGCCCTGGGGCGGCTACAAACAATCGGGCATCGGCCGCGAACTCGGCCGCTGGGGGCTTTCGAACTATCTGGAGACCAAGCAGATCACCAGCTTCGATGCAGACGAGCCCTGGGGCTGGTACATCAAGGGATAGTGCCGATCGGAGGGTGGAGGTATCAGCGTCAAATTCCCTTCATGCGGCTGTGAAATAAGCCGACTAACGATGGCATCATGCAAAGCTGTCGTGGAGCACACGGAATCCGGAGGGTCAGATGAACAGGTCGAACGACGAGATCGAAACGCAGGACTGGCTGGAAGCGGAACTGGCCGACACGCTCGACGAGGATTACGAACTCGAGCTTTCCGAGCCGGCGCTGTCGGAAGAGATCCGCAAGATCTACCGCAAGAACCATCCGCCATCGATCCCGCGCATCGACTACTTCCGCTCTCTACTCAGACTGCAATCAGAACTGATCAAGCTGCAGGACTGGGTGGTCCATCACAAGGAAAAGGTGGTGGTGATCTTTGAGGGCCGTGATTCCGCCGGCAAGGGCGGCGTCATCAAGCGCATTACCCAGCGGCTCAATCCCCGCGTCGTGCGCGTCGTCGCGCTCCCGGCACCGTCCGACCGCGAAAAGACGCAATGGTACTTCCAGCGTTACGTGCCGCACCTGCCGGCCGGTGGCGAGATCGTGCTCTTCGACCGCTCCTGGTACAACCGCTCCGGCGTCGAGCGCGTCATGGGCTTTGCCACCGAAAATCAGGTCGAGCAGTTCTTCGACGACGTGCCGGAATTCGAGCGCATGCTGGTTCGCTCGGGCATTCGCCTGGTCAAATACTGGTTCTCGATCACCGACGAAGAGCAGCAGATGCGCTTCCTCGTGCGCATCCATGATCCGCTGAAGCAGTGGAAGCTTTCGCCCATGGACCTGCAGTCGCGGGTGCGCTGGGAAGCCTATACCAAGGCCAAGGAAGAGACCTTTGCCCGTACCAACATTCCCGAAGCCCCGTGGCATATCGTCGAAGGCAACGACAAGAAGCGTGCCCGGCTGAACTGTATCGACCATCTATTGGCGCAGATCCCCTACGAGGACGTGCCCCACGAGGAAATCTCGCTGCCGGAACGCGTCTTCAACCCGGACTACGAGCGCAAGGTGCTGCCGCCGGAACTCTACGTGCCGTCCAAATACTGACGCGCGCGAGCAACTGCCCGCGTCGGCCGCAGTTGAAAGCGGGGCGGCATCCGCCCGCCTCGCTTGCAATATCCCCGCGAAAATCAGAGATTGCCGTGAAACGCCAGTTTCATGGACATCGCATGAGCCCGAAAGAACGTTCCTTCCTCACCCGTGTTCGCCAAGTGCTGCCGGAGCTGCATCCGGCCGAGCGGCGGCTGGGCGATTTCCTCTGCGATTTTCCAGGCGAGGTCGCCAGCTACTCCGCCCAGGAACTGGCGGCGCTGGCGCATGTGTCGAAGGCGACGGTGTCGCGCTTCATCCAGCGGCTCGGCTACGACAATTACGAAGAAGCGCGCCGGCATGCCCGCGCCGACAAGCAGACGGGTTCGCGCCTGTTTCTCGCGACCGCCACCGACAGCGGCGGCGAGCAGTCGCTCACCTCGCACGTGGCACAGGGCGTCGCCAACATCGAAGCGACGTTCCTCGCCATTTCCGAAACCCAGGTGACGGCGGCGGCCACCGCCATTCTCGGCGCCCGCAAGGTCTGGGTCATCGGCTTTCGCGCCAGCCATTCCTTCGCCACCTATCTGCAATGGCAGATGACCCAGGTGGTCGAGCACATATCGGCCATCCCCGGTGGCGGCCAGACGCTCGGCGAGCATCTGGTCAGCATCGGCAGCGACGACGTCGTCATCCTTTTCGGCCTGCGCCGGCGCGTCACCTTGATCGAACCGATCCTCGCGCAGCTCGAAAAATCGGGCGCACGGCTGCTCTATATCACCGACGAAGGCGTTCCCTTCCTCAACCAGGCGGAATGGCACTTCCGCTGCCAGACGCTGGCGCCGGGGCCTCTGTTCAACCATGTCTCGGTGATGGCGCTCTGCCATCTGCTGACCACCCGATGCATCGAAATCGCCGGTCCCGCCGGCCGCAATCGCCTGCGCGGCATCGAGGCGATCAACGACGCGCTCGAGGAATTGTGAGCGCCGATTGGGCATTTGCCTGAAACGACAGAACATTTTTCAAGCAGACGAAATCTGAGTTTCAACCGCTCGTTCGAGCGCGATCTGTCGCCAAGCTTTTGACGGAAAACGAGAAACTCTAGTTTCTCGTAGAATGGCACGAAATCTGCTTTCCCTAGCCTGGGTTGCGAACGGCCATTTCCTTTCGCAGCGCGTCATAGAATCTCCTATGAAACTGAGATTTCATAATGTAGATTTCATGAAACTGAGTTTTCACATTTTCACGTTGTTAAGCCATAAAGGGGAACGAACCATGGCAGCGGAAAATATGGTACCGTCCGGCAGGTCATCGCCGGTCATCAGACAGTTGGAATCAGCCTTCACCAAGATCGGCGTCACCGGCGCCCACAAGCAGATCCTCGCCCTCGTGCTCATCGGCTGCCTGTTCGACAGTTTCGAGCAGAACACCATCGGCGTCGCCGGGCCGATCCTGAAAGAACATTGGGGCCTGACCGGCACCGACATCGGCTTCCTCAACACCATCACCTTCGGCAGCGCAGCGATCGGCCGCCTGCTTTCCGGCATTCTTGGCGACCGCTACGGCCGCCGCGTAATGCTGACCATCAACCTCCTGCTCTTTACCATCGGCTCGGCCGCCTGCGCCATGGCGCCGAATTTCGCCACGCTCTGCTTCGCCCGTGCCATCGTCGGTTTCGGCGTCGGCGGCGAGATCTCGACGGCCGTCACCATGCTGTCGGAGTTCTGCTCGCCGAAATTCCGGGGCACGGCAGCCGGCCTCGTCAATGTCGGCGCCGGCGGCTTCGGCAACTTCCTCGCACCCGCCTTCGGCCTGATGATCTTCACCCTCTTCCCGGGTGAAAACAGCTGGCGCTGGCTGTTTGCCTCGCTCGCCTTGCCGGCCCTGCTCGTCGTCTTCTACCGCCGCTTCGTGCCGGAGACACCGCGCTTCCTCGCTTCGCAGGGCAAGATCGACGAAGCCAACAAGGTGCTTTCCATCCTTGCCTCCGGCTCGTTGCGCCCGCGCAATCTCAAGGTCCAGGAGTACCTCACCAAGGATCACCTGAAGGATGAGGAGCCGGCCAAGAGCGACTGGAAGGAACTCTTCCGTGCGCCCTTCATCGGCCGCACCATTCCCGTCGCCATCGCGATCCTGATGAGCTACGGCGCGCAGCTTTCGGTGCTGACGCTGATGCCGATCATCTTCGTCTCCATGGGCTACACGCTGCAGGGCAGCCTGCTCTACAGCATGATCATCCAGAGCGGCAGCGTGCTCGGCGCCATCGCCGCCTCGATGTTCGGCTACTACTTCCCGCGCAAGAAGGTGCTGACGCTGGGTGCGGTCTTCGCCTGCCTCGCGGCAGTCTCCATCGCCTATCTCGGCACCAACATCTATCTGGTGCTGATGTTCGGCGCGATCTTCCAGTTCTTCGTGCTTCTGCTCAACACCTCAATCTGGATCTATGCGCCCGAACTCTTCCCGACCCGCATCCGCGCCTTCGGCGTGGCGCTGATCCTCGCAACCGGTTCGGCCGCCGGCTCCTTCGTCCCCACCATCGCCGGCGCCCTCTTCGACGTCTACGGCATGGTCGGCGTCTTCGGCCTTGCCGCCGGCATGTATGCGGTCTTCGCCTTCTGCATCCAGCTCGGCCCCGAGACCTACGGCATGTCGATGGAAGACCTTACCCAGCCTGCCGATGCGGATCTCGCAAAGGCTGACACTTCTGAAATCAAAGTCGGTGTGGAACTGAGAACGTGAGCGCACATATCCTTCTGATCAACCCGAACAGTTCGCGTGCCACCAGCGACATGATGGTCGCCATCGCACGCCGGGCCGCATCAGGACGCATGGCCGTGGCAGTTGCCACGGCCATGCGGAACCCGCCGATGATCGTCACACCGGAGCAGCTGGATGCGTCCGCTGCCGAGGTCGTCGAGATCGGCGAGAAGCATGAAGCCGGATGCCTCGGCATCGTCGTCAGCGCCTTCGGGGACCCCGGCCTTGCCGCGCTCAAGCATCGGCTCGAAATCCCCGTCATCGGTATCTGTGAGGCCTCGATGATCGAGGCCTCACAGGGTGGCCGCAAGTTCGGCGTCGCCACCACGACGCCGGAACTGATCCAGGCGATCGACGACCGCGCCCGCGATCTCGGGGTCTGGGAGCAATATACCGGCATCCGCTGCACCTCGGGCGATCCGCTTGCGCTTTCCGCCCATCCGGACCGGCTGCTTTCGGCTCTCGGCGAGGCGGTCCGCCAATGCATCGAGCTCGACGGCGCAGACGCCGTCATCATCGGCGGCGGCCCGCTCGGCCAGGCGGCCGACGCGCTCCAGCCGATGTTCTCCA